>NZ_JBHXRX010000003.1:0-214053 GCF_042714995.1 Streptomyces sp. NPDC058665 | reverse complement strand
GTACGAGAGCGATCCTCCGCCTTGCGATCGCACGCACCAGCCGCCGCGGGCCCCGCCTTGCAGGCGGACGGCGCTACTTTGAAGACACCCCCTAGGTCCCGCGGGCCGGTGGTCGTACGCCGATATCCCGATGTAAGGGGAGCGGCCGGGCTGCGACCATTACCGCCATGTCTCATGTCCCGTCAGGCACCGAAACCGCGTCCGACCAGCAGCCCCCGGCCGAGCGAGAGCGCGGACGCGGCACCGACGGCGCGCGGCCGGCCCGCACCTGGGCCGTCATCATCGCCGCGTGCGCCGGGCAGTTCCTCGTCGTACTCGACGTCTCGGTCGTGAACGTCGCGCTGCCTTCGATGCGCACCGACCTGGGACTCGGCACCACTGGTCTCCAGTGGGTGCTCAACGCCTACTCGATCGCTTTCGCCGGCTTCATGCTTCTCGGTGGCCGCGCCGCCGACCTCTTCGGCCGCAAGCTGATGTTCCTCGCCGGGCTCGGCGTCTTCACCGCCGCGTCCCTGGCCGGCGGTCTCGCGCAGGAAGGCTGGCAACTGCTGGCCGCCCGCGCCGTTCAGGGCCTCGGCGCCGCCGTACTGGCCCCCGCGACCCTCACCATCCTGACCGCAGCCGTCCCCGCCGGACCGGCGCGGACCCGGGCCATAGCCACCTGGGCGGCCGTCGGTGCGGGCGGTGGCGCGGCGGGCGGGCTCGTCGGCGGCGTCCTCACCGACGTGCTGTCCTGGCGCTGGGTGCTGCTGATCAACGTGCCCGCCGGGGCGCTCGTCCTGGTCGCCGCCGTGGTGTGGCTGACGGAGAGCCGGGCGAAGGAGGCACGGCGCCGGCTGGATCTGTCGGGCGCCGTCCTGGTCACCGGCGGTCTCGCCGTCCTCGCCTACGGCATCGTGCAGACCGAGCAGTCGGGCTGGGGAGCCGCCGGGACGCTCGTGCCGCTGCTCGGCGGACTGCTGCTCCTCGCCGCCTTCCTGGGGGTGGAGGCGCGCGCGAAGGCGCCGCTGATGCCGCTGAGGCTCTTCCGCGTCCGGGCGGTATCGGCGACCAACGCGGCGATGCTGGTGTGCGGTTCGACGTCGTTCGCGATGTGGTTCTTCATGACCGTCTACGCCCAGAACATCCTCGGCTACACGCCCCTCGAAGCGGGCCTCGCCCTGATACCGAGTTCGCTCAGTGTCGTCGTCGGCTCCAAGCTGGCACCCGTGCTGATGCGGCGGATCGGTGCCCGCGATGTCGCGGTCATCGGCGCGTTCGTGGGCGCGATCGGATTCGGCTGGCAGTCGACGATGACCGCCGACGGCACCTTCCTCAGGACGATTCTGGGTCCCGGCATCCTGATGATGGCCGGCGCCGGACTGACCATGACACCGCTCGCCGCCCTCGCCACGGGCGGCGCGGCACCGGGCGAGGCCGGTCTCGTCTCCGGTCTGGTGAACACCTCGCGGACCATGGGCGGGGCCATCGGCCTCGCGATCCTCTCGACGGTCGCGGCGGCGCGGACGTCACACGGGACGGATCCGGTGGCGCTGACCGGAGGGGTACGCGCTGGCCTTCCGTACCGCGTCGGGGCTGCTGGTCGTCGCGGCGGTGCTGATGGCCCTCTGGCTGCCGCGCCACTCGGACACGTAACGGCGCGTAACGCGGCGGGACCCGGGCCGGATGCTCAGAGGCTCAGAGCCAGCCTTGCCGGCGCGCCGCGCGTACGGCCTCCATGCGGTTACGGGTGTGGGTCTTGCCGATCGCCGAGGAGAGATAGTTGCGGACCGTCGACTCGGACAGCCGCAGCTTCTCGGCGATGTCGGCGACGGTCGCCCCGTCCACGGACGCGCTCAGCGCGTCCCGTTCGCGCGCGGTCAGCGGGCTCGGCCCCGCGCTCAGCGCGGCGGCGGCCAGCGCCGGATCGACCACGGTCTCACCCGCGAGCACTCGCCGGATCGACTCGGCCAGCTCCTCCACGGGCCCGTCCTTGACCAGGAACCCGGCGGCCCCCGCCTCCATGGCCCGGCGCAGATAGCCGGGCCTGCCGAAGGTGGTGAGGATCAGCACCCGGCAGTCGGGGACCTCGTCGCGCAGGTCGGCGGCGGCGTCGAGACCGCTGCGGCCGGGGAGTTCGATGTCGAGCAGCGCCACGTCGGGGCGTGTGGTGAGCGCCGTGCTCACGATGGTGTCCCCGGTGGACACCTGGGCGACCACTTCCATGTCCTCCTCCATGCCGAGCAGCAGCGCGAGGGCGCCGCGCATCATGCCCTGGTCCTCGGCGAGAAGGACTCTGATCATGCCGGTTGCCCCGATTCCGTCGGTGAAGGTGAGACCGCCGGTGCTGCCGCTGCCGTCGGCGGCCCGTCCGCCGCGAGATCCACCGGAAGCACGGCCGTGACCCGGAAGCCGCGCCCCGCCGGGCCCGGGGGCCCCGCTTCGAGCGAACCGCCCGCCACCGCCAGCCGCTCGGTGAGCCCCTTCAGGCCCGTACTCCTGCCACGTGTATCGCCGGCCGTGTCGCCGCCCGCGCCGTCGTTCATGTCGCCGGCCGGTCCAGAGCGTACGCCGCGGCCGTTGTCCGTGATCACCAGCCGTACCTGTTCCGGCGCGCCGTCGACCGTGATCTCGCACCGGCTCGCCCCGCTGTGCCGTACGGCGTTGGTGACGGCCTCCCGTACGACCCAGCCCAGCAGCGCCTCCGTACGCGGCCCGAGCGGCGGCCCCGACTGCCGTACGACGGGCTCGATCCCGGCGGCGGTCAGCCCGGAGCGCGCCCGGTCCAGCTCGGTCGAGAGGCTGCTGTCGCGGTAGCCGGTGACGGCCTCGCGGATCTCGGTCAGCGCTTGCCGGCCGATGGACTCGATGTCGGTGATCTGCGCCAGCGCCCCGTCCATGTCGCGCGGCGCGAGCCGGCGCGCGGCCTCCGACTTCACCACGATCACGGACAGGGTGTGGCCGAGCAGGTCGTGCAGATCGCGCGAGAACCGCAGCCGCTCCTCCTCGACCGCCGAGCGTGCCAGCTCCTGCCGGGTGGCGCGCAGCTCCGTGATCGTCTCGGTCAGCGCCAGGATCGCCGCCGTGACCAGCATCGACATGATCGTGGCGTACGAGATGGTGATAGCGCCCCAGCCGTCGTGAACCGCCGCGACGACCGCGACCACCAGCGTCAGCGGCACACCGGCCAGGGCGAGGGCCCGGCCGCGCAGCACGGTGCCGCAGGCGAGTCCGAACAGCGGGAAGAACAGCAGCCAGCTGCCCCCGTACGCGCCGCCGAGGCCGAACGTCATCACGGCCATGCCCCCGAGCGGCCACCAGGTGCCGGGACCGCGCCGCCGCATCGGGTGGAACGCCCGGAACACCACCTGTATGTAGAGGGTGTTGAAGATCAGCAGACCGGCGCCGCCGAGCCAGGGGCTCGGGGTGTCGCCCTGGACCAGGTTGGAGAGTGAGCCGAGGCCCAGCAGCAGCCAGGGCAGCATGGTGAAGCCGGAGGCCCGGCGCGGCGGCCGGGGGTGCCCGCAACGTGTTCTCTTCGGATTCTCGCTCATGCCGTCCTCGCGGATTTGCGGTAGGACATCACAGCGTACGAACCGAACGCCGCCAGCCACCCGAGAAGTACGGCGACTGTCGCGGTCGCGGGGGCGTGTCCGTCGGTGGTGGCCCAGCCGAGTTCGGCGAAACCGTGGGCGGGCGTGTACTCGGCGAGGGTCCGCAGCCATTCGGGGAACGCCTCGATCGGGAACCAGAGCCCGCCGACGACGGCCAGACCCATCAGGGCCCCGGTGTTGACCACTCCGGCGCTCTGCGCGGAGAGGCGGTAGCCGTTGCCGATCCCCAGCAGCGTGAACGGCAGTGTGCCCGCCCACAGGAGGAGGACCAGGACCGCCCACTGCCAGGCGTCGAGCCGTACGCCGTTGGACACGGCGCCGGCCGTCAGCACCGCCAGGATCGCGGGCAGAACGGTCACCGAGCTGGTGGCCGCGCGGCCGAGTACGACCTGGCGGGAGCGCATGGGTGTGATGCGCAACTGGCGCAGCCAGCCGAGCGAACGGTCCTCGGCGATGCCGGAGCCGACGCTGACGGCGGCGCCGAGCGCGCCGTAGGCGGCCATGCCGACCATGGCGGTCGTCTTCCAGGCGTCGCCGGCCTCGTCGGCGCCGCCGAGGTTGGTGAACAGCAGATACATCAGCACGGGCATTCCGGCGCTGAAGATCACGAATCCGGGGTCGCGCAGGGTGCGGCGGACTTCGAGCCTGACGTACTCCAGCATCACACCGTCTCCTTTGTCGCCGTCGTTGTGGTCGCCGCCCGGTCCGTCGCCCCTGTGGCCGTCAGCGCCAGGAAGGCGTCCTCCAGCGTGGCGTGGGCGACCTCCAGGTTTCTGACCATGCCGAGCCCGACCAGCGCCATGACGGTCGCGTCGGAGTTGTCCGTACGGAGTCGGGCCCGGTCGCCCCGTATCTCCACCGACACGACGCCCGGCAGCGCGCCGAGTCCCTCCGTGCCACGACCCGCCAGGTCGAAGGCGACGAGATGGTCGCCGACCGCGCGCTTGATGCGCTCACCGCTGCCGTCGGCGACGATCCGGCCGTGGTCGACGACCACGATCCGGTCGGCGTTGTCGTCGGCCTCCTCCATGTGGTGCGTGGAGAACAGGACGGTGTTGCCCCGGCGGGCGTAGGCCCGCATGGAGGTCCAGAACGCGCGTCTGGCCTCCACGTCGAGCGCCGCCGTCGGCTCGTCCAGGACGATCAGCTCGGGGTTGCCCGCGAGGGCGACGGCGAAGCGGACGCGCTGCCACTGTCCGCCGGAGAGCTTGTCGACGCGGCGGGCCGCGAGTTCGGTGAGCCCGGCGAGATGGAGGGCCTCGGCGACGGGCAGCGGGTGCGGGTAGGTGCTCGCGACGAACGAGACGAGTTCGCGCACCGTCGTACGGCGGACAGGACCGCCGTCCTGGAGCATCGCGCCGACCCGGCCCGATCGCACCGTGCGCTCGGGGGTGTCGCCGAAGAGACGGACGCGTCCGCTGTCGGGCTCGTCGAGGCCGAGCAGCAGGTTGATGGTGGTGGACTTGCCCGCGCCGTTGCGTCCGAGGAGTGCGAGGGTCTCGCCGCGTGCGATGTCGAGGTCGAGGCCGGCCACCGCGCGTACGGCGCCGAAGGACTTGACGGCTCCTTCGACGCTCACCGCGGGCGTGGTTCCGGGGCCGGGGCCGCTCGCCGTCGCAGGACCCGGTCGTGTGATCGGTGCCGTTGCCGTTGCCGCTGCCGTGGGCTGTGTCATGCCGACGACGCTACGGAGCGGGGGCGGTCCTGCGGCAGATGCGCATGTACGGACTCCGCCGGTACAAATGTCCTGCCCCCGCCGGGGGTTCCGCCTCGAACGCCGAACGGGCCGCCCAGCAGGGGGCGGCCCGTTCGGCGTTCGAAGACGTGGTGTTACGACGCGTGGCCGCTCTGCCCGTTGTCCCCCGGGCGGCGGTGGCGGCCGTTGACCGACGACTGGGAGTCGTCCGTCGCGGCGGCTCCGCCCCGGTGTTTTCCGTGGCCGGTTTCGTCCCGGTCGCCGACCACCTGGTGCGGACGGTTCTGGGCCGTGTCTGTTCGGCTTTCAGACATGTGGGAAGTCACCCCGTTGGATCGCTGATGGCGCTGATGCCGCCGCTTGCGTGGCACACGGAGGCCGGCCGTCCCCGTACCGGCCGACCGGACCCGCGGCGAAATTCTAACCAGCCCTACCCGGCGGCCGTTCGCCCGGTGAGGGGTGCCTGCTGCAAGGGAACCGGCTTGCGGGCCAGGCGAGTTGGACCGGGCGCTGACCCATTTTCGCCCGTGGCTTCCGCTTGTGCGGGTTCCGTGATCGATTCGGGTTCTTCGTCCCCCGCCGTGGCATGCCAGGTGTCCATCGGTACGTCCCTGGGCACATCGCGCGGCGCCTCCACCCGTGCCACGCCGCACGGCATCGTGCCCGTGGCGTACGGCAGTTGGAGCACCCCGTCCGGCGACCACAGCCCCGTCCCGGCCAACCAGCCGTCCGGCGCCGCCTGTTGGTGCAGCCGTCGGCCCGACGGCCGCCATGTCCCCACCCACGTGCCGGCCGGACCGTCGATCCGCAGCGCGACCGCGCAGCTCTCCGGCATCAGAACCTGCCCCGGCTGTACGGCGAACGGGGTGACCGTGCGGCCGGCCGGGCGCAGGCACTCCGGGAAGCGCACCGGCCGCGCGCTGCCCAGCACGCCCCAGCCCAGCCGGTCGTGCCCCGGCGCGTCGGAGCGGATCAGCAGCAGACCGCTGTCGGCGTCGGCCAGCAGCAGCCGGTCGTTGCTGCCCTCCGTGATCTGGAGGAACGGGCTGACCTCGCCGCCTCGTCGCAGATCGACGGCGACGGTCTTGACCACGCCGTCCAGTTCGCGGTCGAGGGCCAGCAGCCGCCCCGTACGGTCGAGCCAGACGCCGCCCGTGCAGCGGCCACGCACGGTCGTGACCGGTTCCGGGCCGAACGCGCCGCCCGCCACCTGCCAGAGTGTGGTGCCGTGTTCACCGGGGGCCAGCGCGTAGGCGCTCCTGCCGTCGGGCGACGGCGGCAGCAGCGTCAGCCGCGCGCATTCGACGGCGCCCAGGGGCAGTTCACCCGTGCCGGGCCCGGTCGGATAGAGCAGCGAGAACGCCTGCCGGTCCGACACCTGACGGTGGATCAGCACCCGCCCGTCGGTCAGCGGCAGCACCTCGGCGTCGGGTTCCTCGGGCTGGTCGAGCGGGAGCGGTACGGCGTACGGCTCGGGCCCGTCCAGCGTCCACCGCTCCGGGAACCACGCCTCACCGGCACCGTCTCCCTTCTCGCCCTCCTCCGGAGAAGGGCCGGCGCCCGCCTCCGTACCGAGGGTCAGCCGAGCCGCGTAGGAACCGTCCGCCGCGATCACGAATCCCGCGCGCCGGGCGGCCCCGTCCGGCGCGGCGCTCTCCACGCTCTCCATCACACAGGCTGTCATCGCTCAGTCACCTCCGGCGACGACGCTAGGTTCGCACTCGCTGCCGAACAACACGGGACAACCCGCTTCACACATAAGGGTGGCCGGTCAACGGTTCGGCTGAGCGGGAGGGGGTGCTTGTGCTGAGCGGCGAGGGCATGCATAAGGTAAGGCATCCCTAAGTAAGAAACTTTGGAGCGCAGATGTCCGTTCGACGCCGCGGCACAGCCGCACTCGTGGCCCTGGCCGCCGCCTTCTCCCTCGCGGCCTGCGGGAGCGACGGAGGGTCGGAGGAGTCCGCGCCGCCCGCCGCCGGTGCGGACAAGAAGGCCGTCGCCCAGGGCGGCGAGGACTTCGCCGAAGCGGCGACGAAGACCGCGGGCTACGGCACCGACGCCAAGCCGGGCGAGTTCCCCCGTACCGTCACCCACGCCATGGGCAAGACCGTCGTGAAGGCCCGTCCCGAGCGCGTCATCGTGCTCGATGTCGGCGAGTTCGACAACGTCGTCTCCCTCGGCGTCGAACCCGTCGGCTACGCGCCCACCGAGGGCGACGTGGCCATACCGTCCTACCTGGAGAAGGGCGCGGGCAGCCCGAAGAGCGTCGGCACCATCAACGGCCTCAACCTGGAGGCGATAGCGGCACTCAAGCCCGACCTGATCCTCGGCAGCCAGCTGCGCGCGGCCGACAAGTACGACGAGCTGTCGGCGATCGCCCCCACCGTGTTCTCCATCCGCCCCGGCTTCACCTGGAAGGAGAACTTCCGGCTCAACGCGGCGGCGCTCGACCGGAGCGCGGCGGCCGATAAGGCGCTCGACGCGTACGACGCGAAGGTCAAGGCCCTCTCCACCGACATCGGCGCCGACAAGCCGACCGTCTCGATGGTGCGGTACATGCCGGGCAAGATCCGCCTGTACGCCAAGGCGTCCTTCATCGGCACCATCCTCGACGACCTCGGTGTGCCGCGGCCCGCGAACCAGCGGATCAACGATCTCGCCGTCGAGGTCAGCCCCGAGAAGATCGACGAGGCGGACGCCGACTGGATCTTCACCGGTGTGTACGGCGACGCCAAGGCCACCAACCGGGACACCGCGCGCGCCAACCCGCTCTGGAAGAACCTCAAGGCCGTGAAGTCGGGCCAGGCTTCGGACGTACCCGACGAGACGTGGTACCTGGGCCTCGGAGCCACCGCCGCCGGCCTGGTACTGGACGATCTGCGCGGCTTCCTGGCCGAGTGACGTCCGGCCGTGGCCGGGGAAGCCTCCCCGGCCATGGTCGCGGCACCATGCCTGGCAGGTAGCCTGTGCCCCGTGCCCCGCCTGTCCGAAGTCCTCGCCCAGCTCGACGCCCTCTGGCCGCCCGAGCGGGCCGAACAGTGGGACGCCGTCGGCACCGTCTGCGGCGATCCCGACGCCCCCGTGACCCGGGTCCTGATCGCGGTCGACCCCGTCCAGTCCGTCGTGGACGAGGCCCTGGAACTCGGCGCCGACCTGATCCTCACCCACCACCCGCTCTATCTCCGCGGGACGACGACCGTCGCCGCGGGCACCTTCAAGGGCCGCGTCGTGCACACACTCATCAAGCACGACATCGCGCTGCACGTCGCGCACACCAACGCCGACAGCGCCGATCCGGGAGTCTCCGACGCCCTCGCCGGCGCGCTCGGCCTGCGCGTCGTGGGCCCCCTCGTACCCGACCCGACCGACCCCGCGGGCCGCCGCGGGCTCGGCCGGATCTGCGAACTCGACCGCCCCGCCACCCTTCGCGACTTCGCCGCGCGCGCCGCGCACCGGCTGCCCGCCACCGCGCAGGGCATCCGCGTGGCCGGCGATCCCGACGCCCTCGTCAGCACCGCCGCTGTCAGCGGCGGATCGGGCGACAGCCTCTTCGACCACGTGCGGGCGGCGGGAGTGGATGTCTTCCTCACCGCCGACCTGCGCCACCACCCGGTCTCCGAGGCCACGCAGCGCTCACCGCTGGGGCTGGTCGACGCCGCGCACTGGGCCACCGAGTGGCCCTGGTGCGAGCTGGCGGCCACCCAGCTCGACGAGATCTCCGACCGTCACGACTGGGACCTGCGGGTCCATGTCTCGAAGACGGTCACCGACCCCTGGTCCTCCCACCATTCCTCAGGAGCCCCCAACTGAACGCCGAACCCGCCGACCAGATCCGACTCCTCGACGTCCAGGCTCTCGATCTGCGACTCCAGCAGATCGCCCACCGGCGCGACTCGCTGCCCGAGCACGCCGAGATCGAGTCGCTGAACAAGGACCTCACCCAGCTGCGCGACCTGCTGGTCGCCTCGCAGACCGAGGAGAGCGACACCGCGCGCGAGCAGACGAAGGCGGAGCAGGACGTCGACCAGGTCCGCCAGCGCGCCGTACGCGACCAGCAGCGGCTCGACTCGGGCGCCGTCACCTCGCCCAAGGACCTCGAAAGCCTCCAGCGCGAGATCGTCTCGCTCGCCAAGCGCCAGGGTGACCTGGAGGACGTCGTCCTTGAGGTCATGGAGCGCCGCGAGGCCGCGCAGGAGCGGGCCGCCGAGCTGACAGGGCGTGTCTCGTCCGTCCAGGCCAAGACGGACGACGCCGTCACGCGCCGGGACGCCGCCGCCGAGAAGCTCGACGCCGAGGGGGCGACGGCGGCCAAGGAGCGCGAGACGGTGTCGGCGACGATCCCCGCCGACCTGCTCAAGCTGTACGAGAAGCTGCGGGTGCAGCAGGGCGGCGTCGGCGCGGCCCGCCTCTACCAGCGCCGCTGCGAGGGCTGCCGGCTGGAGCTCAACATCACCGAGGTCAACGAGGTCAAGGCGGCGAGCCCCAGCACCGTCCTGCGGTGCGAGAACTGCCGCCGCATCCTTGTCCGTACGTCCGAATCGGGTCTGTAGATGCCGACCTTCGTCGTCGAGGCGGACGGCGGGTCACGGGGCAACCCCGGCCCTGCGGGCTACGGGGCCGTCGTGCTCGACGCGGTGACCGGTGAGACGCTCGCCGAGGCCGCCGAGTACATCGGCGTCGCCACGAACAACGTCGCCGAGTACAAGGGCCTGATCGCCGGGCTGAAGGCGGCGAAGGCACTCGACCCGGCCGCCGACGTGCGGGTCCGGATGGACTCCAAGCTCGTCGTGGAGCAGATGTCGGGCCGCTGGAAGATCAAGCATCCCGACATGAAGCCGCTGGCCGCCGAGGCGTCGCGGATCTATCCCACGGGGCAGGTCCGCTTCGAGTGGATCCCGCGCGAGAAGAACAAGCACGCCGACCGGCTCGCCAACGAGGCGATGGACGCGGGCAAGAAGGGCAAGCAGTGGGAGCCGTCGGCGTCGAACGCCGAGCTGGGCGCGGGAGCGCGGCGTAAGTCCACGCGCTCGGCCGTCGCGCCCGCCCCCGACGGACCGCCGGGGGACGCGGCGGCCGGCGCGGCGAAGGCGCGCGCGGCGCTGGCCGCCTCGTACGAACTCACCGTCGGCGTCCCCGAGCAGGCAGCCCCGTCCGTCGGGTGGGGCCCGGCCGACCTGGGCACCCCCGCGACCTTCGTGTTGCTGAGGCACGGCGAGACGCTGCTCACCCCCGAGAAGCGCTTCTCGGGCAGCGGGGGAGGCGACCCGGAGCTGTCGGCGGTCGGCCGCAGGCAGGCCGACGCCGTAGCGGCGGCGCTCGCCGCGCGCGGCACGATCCAGGCCGTCGTCTCCTCGCCGCTGCTGCGCTGCCGCGAGACCGCCGGCGCCGTCGCCACCAGGCTCGGTCTGGAGGTACGGGTCGAGGACGGGCTGCGCGAGACGGACTTCGGCGCCTGGGAGGGGCTGACGTTCGCCGAGGTCAGGGAGCGGTACGCGGACGATCTCGGCGCCTGGCTGGCCTCGCCCGACGTGGCGCCGACCGGCGGCGGCGAGAGCTTCAACGCGGTCGCGGCGCGGGTCGCCGCGACGCGCGACGCGCTGATCGCGCGGTACGTGGGACGTACGGTGCTGGTCGTCACGCATGTGACGCCGGTGAAGACCCTGGTCAGACTGGCGCTGGGAGCACCGCCCGAGTCCCTGTTCCGGATGGAGCTCTCGGCGGCGTCGCTGTCGGCGGTCGCCTACTACGCGGACGGCAACGCGTCGCTGCGCCTGCTGAACGACACGTCGCATCTGCGCTGAGCGGTCGCGGGCGGGGAGGGGCTCGGTATGGCCTGGCAACTGACCGACGACGCCGGGGAGTTCCGTACGGCGGCGGCCCCCTGCCTCGCACTGGACCCCGCCCGCTCGACGCTGCTGCTGACGATCAGCGAGTCGCTGCGCACGAACGGGGCCGGGGCGCCCGCGCGGTTCGGCTACTGGCGGGCGGGCGAGGACGCGCCGGTCTCCGCCGCCTTCCTCCAGACACCGCCGCTGCGCCCGCTGCTCGGCCCGATGCCGGACCGGGCGGCGCGCGAACTCGTACCCGTACTGCGCGCCGTGGACCCGTCGTTGAGCTCCGTACAGGGTGAGGAGGCATGTGTACGGGCGTTCGCCGCCGAGTGGACCGGGCGCCCCGGCGGCTGGCGGGTCTCGCACCGGGTACGGCTGTTCCGCCTGGGCGAGCTGACCCCGCCGGACCCCGCACCCGCCGGCCGCGCACGGCTCGCGACCGCCGCCGACCTGTCGCTCCTCGCCGAGTGGATGAGCGCTTTCGCGACAGACACCGGCCAGCCGGTCAGGGCGGACGGGGACTACAGACAGGCCACGGCGGAGCGCGTCGTGGCCGGCCGGCTGTGGGTGTGGGACGTCGCGGGCGCACCGGTGGCGATGGCCTCGGTCACCCCGATCCTCGCGGGCCAGGCACGAGCGGCGCCCGTCTACACACCGCTCGCGCTCCGGGGCCGGGGTTACGGGGGCGCGGTCACGGCCGCGGTCAGTCAGGCGGCCCTGGACGCGGGGGCCGAACAGGTGCTGCTCTACGCGGACTTGGCGAATCCGACGAGCAACGCGCTCTACCGGCGGCTGGGTTACCGGCCCCTGGTGGACAGTCAGGTTCTGACGTTCGATCGGCGGACGCCCGCCTGAGCAGGGCGTCCCGCGTCAGCGCAGCGCCGCCGCCTCGCGGGCCAGTTTCTCCACCCGGGGCCAGTCCTTCTCCCTGAGCGCGTCGGGCGGCAGCATCCAAGTGCCGCCCACACAGGCCACGTTGGGCAGCGCCAGATAGGACTCCGCCGACGCCAGGGAGATCCCGCCCGTCGGGCAGAACCGGGCCTGGGGCAGCGGGCCCCACAGGGACTTGAGGTACGCCGTGCCGCCCGCCGCCTCCGCCGGGAAGAACTTCATCTCCGTCACGCCGCGCTCCAGCAGCGCCACGACCTCCGACGCCGTCGAGACACCCGGCAGGAACGGCACCCCGGACGCCAGCATCGCGTCGAGCAGGCTCCCGGTCCATCCCGGGCTGACCAGGAAGCGCGCCCCGGCCGTCACCGACTCCGTCACCGACTCCGGCGTGATGACCGTCCCCGCGCCCACCACCGCCTCCGGCACCAGTGCCGCGATCGCCCGGATCGCCTCCAGTGCGACCGGGGTGCGCAGGGTCACCTCGATCACGGGCAGGCCGCCGGCCACAAGGGCGCGGGCCAGGGGCACGGCATCGGCGGGATCGTCCACGACGACGACAGGGACAACGGGGGCGAGGTCGAGCACGGAGGTCATACGGCCATCCTGCCGCGCCGCCCACGCTCCCCGCAACGAGCGTTGCGTCCTGTGCAACGGGGCCTGGTGCCAGCCCGGCGGGAGCCCTCAGTGGATCTCCGTCACCACCACGTCCAGCGCCCACGGCCGCCCCGCCCCACCCGGCTCGGCGACCTCCACCACATACCCCAACTCGCGCAGCGTCTCCACCAGTTGGGCGGGTTTCCGCGGCCCGGCACCCGCCATGAGCAGGTCCCGGACGAGCCGCCCCTTCGTCGCCTTGTTGAAGTGGCTGACCACCGACCGCTTCTCGACACCGTCCACGACCTGCGCGTGCAGGACGCGCACCGTCGCCGTACGGGCGGCGACCTCGCCCACCGGCTTCCAGGCCGGCGCGTACGACGACGAGCGCAGGTCCAGTACGAGCCCGGCGCCCGCGGCCTCGGGCAGCACCGGCGCCATCGCCTTGCGCCAGTGCGTGCTCAGCGCCCCGACGCCCGGCAGGCGTACGCCCATCGAGCAGCGGTACGACGGGATCCGGTCGCCGATCCGCACCGCTCCCCACAGCCCGGAGAAGACCAGCAGCGACTTCCCGGCCCGCCGTCGCGCGGCGGTGTCCAGCGTGGCGAGGCCGAGCGCGTCGTACAGCACCCCGGTGTAGATGTCCCCGGCCGGCCGCGCCCCCGCGGTCCGCAGCTCCACGTTCTTCGCGATCTCGCCGCGCAGCCCCTCGCTCAGGCCCAGGACCTCGGCGGCCTTCTCCTCGTCGGCGGCGCACAGCTCCACCAGCTCGTCCAGTACGGCCGCGCGTGCCTCGGCCAGGGCGGGCAGTGACAGTGACTCCGGCTTCAGCGGAGCCCCGCGGCCGGACGCGGCCTTGCCTTCCGACGGCGGCAACAGCACGAGCACGGTGGTTCTCCTCAAGGACGTACGGAACGGGGGATGCGGCCCCCCGTTCCGCCAGGTTAAGCGGTACGGCGGAGAGGGCGGGCTTCGCCCACGACGAGGGCACTGTCGCGTGGTCCCGTCATGCGATCTTCCCCTCGGCCAGAAGCTGAGGGTCCTCTTCCCGCTGCTCCCCCGCAGCTTGCTCTGCCCTGCGGCCGGCAGTGAGGAGGATCGCCAGTCCCGCCGTCATGATGGCGGCGATGGTGAGCAGTGCGTAGGTATAGCTGCCGGTGGCGGTTGCTATGGCGCCTGTGAGGTAGGGGCCGATGAAACCACTGAGATTGCTGACTGAATTGATCAGCGCGATGCCTGAAGCCGCTGCGGCACCCGTCAGGCACAGAGGGGGCAGCCGCCAGAACTGTGGCATGGCGGTGTAGATGCCGGAGACGCTGAGGCAGAAGGCCATGATGAACAGCACGTTGTTACGTGTGAAGGTGGCCAGCAGCAGGCCGAGGACCCCGAAGGCCATGGGCACGGCGGTGGAGAATACGACGGACTTGCGTGACGCCACCTTGGGCCACGCCAGCATGGCGATGATGGCGATGGCCGACGGGATGCCGGCCAGCAGCACGCTGCTGACGTTGGACGCGCCCGAGATGCTGCCGGTGAGGGTGGAGATCATCGTGGGCAGGAAAAAGGCGATGGGGTAGAGACCGAAGACCACCGCGAAGAAGGCGAGGGCGAGTGCCCAGACCCGGCCGCTGGTGAGTGACTGCCGTATCCCGGTCAGCGCGCCATGGGCTTCATGGTTAGCGGCCTCCTGCGCGATCCGGAGCTCGACAGCTTCCTTCTCCGCCGGGGTCAGCCACTTCGCGTCCTTGGGGCGGTCGGGCAACAGGGTGAAGATGAGGATGCCGGCCAGGACGGTGAGGCCGCCTTCGACGAGGAAGAGGGAGCGCCAGCCGGCAAGGCCTGTGAGGGCTTGTCCCCAGGACAGAAGAGCCGCTGCCAGGGGTGAGCCGATGATGCCGGAGAGCGGGATCATCATGAAGAACGCGGACATGGCCCAGGCCCGTTGTCTGCGGGGGAACCAGAAGGTCATGTACAGCAGGATTCCCGCGGCCAGTCCTGCTTCGGCGAAGCCGAGCAGGATCCGCATGGCGTAGAGCTGTCCGACATTCTGGACGGCGGCTGTCGCGACGGTGACGGCACCCCAGGTGACAAGGATGCGGGTGATCCATCGTCGGGCTCCGAAGCGGCGCAGCATCATATTGCTGGGCACTTCGACGAGAACGTATCCGATGAAGAACAGTCCCGAGGCCAGGCCGATCTGGGCGGCGGTGATGTTGAGGTCCTGCCTCAGCGACTCGGCCATGTAGCCGAGGTTCGCGCGGTCGATGTAGCTCATCACGTAGGCGATCCCGATGAGCGGGATGATGCGTGCGCCCACCTTGCGCCAAAGGCGGCGCATCGCGCGGTCGGTGAGGGCGGGGACGGTGACCTCGGCCATTGCGGACCTCTCTGTGGGTTGGGGTGATCCTGTGAGCGGCGTGGCGGGGTGTTGTGCGCCTGGGGTCTGTCGTTCGGATCAGGCCTGATCCGAACGACAGGCCCTAACGGCGCCGAGCGGTTCGGAGCTTGTGTGTGGCGGTGGTGTCGACGGAGCCGTCGGGGGTGATGACCACGCCGTAGTCCCGGGCTGCGCCGGCAACCGTCACCTTCTCGTCGAGTACGTCCTCCAGGACCCGGGTGGCGTCACGGGTACAGGGGTCCCCGTGGCCTCCTCCTCCAGCGGTGACCTGACGGTGGCGGTCGCCGGCGGCGAAGGTCCGGATGACCTTGGAAGGCAGTAGCTGTCGCCGGGCCGTTCCGTCGTGGAGAGTGTTGGACGACGGGGTGCCCTGACGGCCTCCTTGAAGGCCGTAGGGCAGGTGGGTGCGTCGGTCGGAGCGGATTTGGACCGATGCCTCGGGGTGGAGGATTGTCATGTCGCGGAAGGTCGACAGACCGCCGCGCCACCGTCCGGGGCCGCCGGTGTCCGGGAGATAGCCGTAACCGTCGATGCGCAGGTGACCGGAGTGTTCGAGCTCTTCGACGGGGGTGTTGGCGAGGTTGGCACCCAGTGGACTGATGCCGTCGACGCCGTCCCGGTCGGGCCTGGCACCCCATGCTCCGCACAGGATGTCCCACAGTACGGTGCTGGACCCGTCCGCCTCGGTGACCCCGATGGCGACGGAGTTGGGCCCGCCGTCGCCTGCGGCAGGCACTCGGTGGGGGAAGACGGGGGCCAGTGCCCCCAGGACGGTGTCGATGATGCGGTAGGCGACCAGGCCGCGCGCGCCGCGCGCGGAGGGCCGGCGGCCGTTGAGAATGGACGCCGGGGGAATCGTGAACGTGATGGGGCGGTAGAAACCGTTGTTGGCCGGGATGTCGGATCCCAGGGCGCCCTGGATGGCCGCGTACGAGGCGGACTTGGTGAAGGAGGCGGTGGCGTTCAACGCCGAGGCAACCTGCGGCGAGGATCCGGTGAAGTCCATGTGCAGGGCGTGGCCCGTGATGGTGACGGCGACTCGGAAGGGGATGGGCGGCGATCCCAATCCGTCGTCGTCGATGTGGTCCTCGTACGTGTAGGTGCCGTCGGGTGCTTCCGCGAGCGCGGCTCGCAGCAGGGTCTCCGAGTAGTTCAGGAGCTCATCGTTCAGGGCCGCCAGTCCGTCCTGGCCGTGGCGCTCGGCAAGGTCCTTCAGGCCTTCACCGCCGGCGTGGCAGGCTGCGAGCTGCGCTTCGAGGTCGCCCTGCAGGAGGGCGGGTTCGCGTACGTTGCGCAGGATCAGGGCGAGGAACGTCTCGTTGAGCGTGCCGGCTTCGACAAGTCGGGACGGTGGGATCTGGACGCCTTCGGCGAAGATGCTCGTGGACTGCACGGCCATTGAT
This sequence comes from Streptomyces sp. NPDC058665, assembly GCF_042714995.1. Classification (NCBI taxonomy): domain Bacteria; kingdom Bacillati; phylum Actinomycetota; class Actinomycetes; order Kitasatosporales; family Streptomycetaceae; genus Streptomyces; species Streptomyces sp. NPDC058665. Next base: position 197,647 of record NZ_JBHXRX010000003.1, on the reverse strand, counting down.
CCGGCGGCCCATCCGCCCACATCCGCGTGGTTGACGACGGTGACGGCGAAGCCGATGAGATCTTCGTGGTCCGTGAAGACGGGGGCGATGGCGAAGATGTCGGGCAGGTGCATGCCGCCCAGGTCCGGATCGTTGAGGAGGTACACGTCGCCGGGGCCGATGCGGTCGCCGAAGGCGTCGAGGGTGGCGCCCATGGCTTCGGGAATGGAGCCAAGGTGCACGGGACAGGTGTTGGCCTGCGCGATCACGCGTCCGGAGGCGTCGCACAGCGCGGCCGAGAAGTCCATGCTGGAGGCGACGATCTGGGAGTGCGCGGTGCGCAGGATGGTGATCGCCATTTCATCGGCGAGCCCCGACACGGCGTTGCGGAACACCTCGAACGTGGCTGCGTCGCGGATGGGGCGCGGGCTCATGATGATTCCTTCGCGGGCGTGGTCCAACTGATGACGATGTTGTTGAGGCTGTCGAGATGCGCGGTGGCTCCGGGCGGCACGAGGGTGGTGGAGTCCATGTCCGCGATGACCAGCGGACCGGGCACAGGGTGCGCGGCCACGTCGGTGCGGGCGATGACCTGGGTCATCGCGTCCTGGTCGAACCGACAGGCACGGGAGGTGGCAGGTTCATGCTCCGCCGAGGGCAGGTGGAGGGCGTGATCGATGGATACCGGGTTACGCACCCGTCCGCGGACGCGGATATTGACGATCTCGACGAGTTCGTCCCTGCCTGAGCGGCCGTAGGTGCGGCGGTGCTCGGCGTGGAACTGCCGGCGTGCCGCGCTCATGAACGCGGGTGTGAGCGTGCGGTTGGGCAAGGTGATCGGGAGCTCGAAGCGCTGGCCCCGGTAGCGCATGTCGAGTACCCGCCGCACCTCTGGTTCGGCATTCGGCACGGCATCCAGCAGTGCACTGGTCACGTCCTCGGCCATGCGCTCGAATTCGGTGGTGAGCGCTTCCAGTTGGTCGAGCTCGGGGCGGTGGGGCACGACCAACTGGCGCTCGGTGTCGGCCACGAGGAGGCCGAGACTGCTGAACAGCCCGGTGTGCACGGGGACGATGACGGTGGCGATGCCAAGTTCCTTGGCCAGGGCCGCGCCGTAGAGAGGGCCCGCTCCGCCGAAGGCCACCATGACGGCGTCGCGGGGGTCGCGGCCTCGTTCGCTGGTGACGGCCTTGACTGCCTTGGTCATGTTGGAGACGGCGACTTCGTATGCGCCGCGGGCGGCGGAAGGGATGTCGACGCCAAGCTCTTGGGCCACTGTTCCGAGGGCCTTCTCCGCGAGGTCGGGCCGGATGGTGACCCGCCCGCCGGCCAGAGCCTGGGGGCTCAGGTAGCCCAGGACGACGTTGGCGTCCGTGAGAGTGGCGTCGTCGCCTCCGTTGCCGTAGCAGGCGGGTCCGGGACGGGAGCCGGCGCTTTCGGGGCCGACCCGCAGAGATCCGGCGGCGTCGGTGGAGATGATGCTGCCGCCGCCTGCCCCGACTTCGGCGATGTCGATCGAGGGCACCCGTACGGTGTAACCGGCGCCTCTGCCCATGCTGCGGGTGAGGTTCATGCCTCCGCCGACCTCGTAGTCGGCGGCGACGAAAGGCTCGCCGTTCTCGATGAGGGAGGCCTTGGCCGTGGTCCCACCCATGTCGAAAGCTACGACGGAGCTGAGGTTCATCAGTTGGGCGAGCTTTTGGACGGCGATGACGCCGGCGGCAGGACCGGATTCGATGATCTGGACCGGGCGCTCGACCACAGACGTCGCGTCGAGGAGTCCGCCACTGGACTGCATGATCATCAATGGGGCTGTGATGCCTTGGTCACACAGTCCGTCGCTCAGTGCTGTGACGTAGTCGCGTACCTGCGGTCCGACGTAGCTGTTCACGACGGCCGTGCTGGTGCGCTCGAACTCCTGCGTCTGCGGGGAGATGTCGACGGACGCGGTGACGAAGACACCGGGAAGCAGCGAGCGTAGCTCTGCCGTGACGCGACGCTCTTCGTCGGGCCGGACGTGGGAGTTGATCAGACAGACGGCGACGGCTTCGATACCCGCGGTGCGGATCCGGTCGGCGAGGTCGGCCAATTCAGCGCTGTCGGCAGCGGGCTTGAGCAGACCCGTCGCGGTGATCCGTTGGTCCAGCTCGTACCGATGGCGTCGCGGCGCCAGGGGTACTGGCTTCTGCCACGACAGGTCATACAGAAGAGGACGGCGCAACCGACCGAGTTCGAGGACGTCCCTGAAGCCTTTGGTGGTGACCAGCGCGGTGCGGGCACCACGCATTTCCAGGATGGCGTTGGTGGCCACGGTCGTCGCGTGCAGCATGCCGCGGACCTGATGGGCCCCGGCACCGGCGTCGGACAGAGCGGAAGTTGTGCCGGTGAGGACTCCGGTGCCGAAGTCGGGGGGCGTGGAAAGAACCTTGACAGGCACGACGCGGCCGTCAGGGCCGAGGGCGATGATATCGGTGAAGGTGCCGCCGATGTCGGCGCCGATGCGCCACCCTCCGTCGTGATCGGTCCTGGTTGCTCCTGACACGTGTCGCTCCTTCGAGTCGGCCTGGGGGTGTCGCGGACGCCTCGCGGGCGGGATGGGTCGACCATAAGGAGGCGGTGAGATCTCAGCAATGGATAGCTAGGATCTTTTACCTACGGGAAATCGAGATGATGCCGTCGTGCACGGTCTCAGCGGCGCTGGACCTGCGTGGTCAGCCTGGTCAGCCGCCGACCCACTTCGGCAAGGTCGGCCACGGCCCCGCCGTAAAGGATGCGGGCATGCGTACCAGGGCCGGCGAAGGCGTCACCGGCAATGACCGTGATGCCATGTTCCAGCAGCAGGTTCTCCAGTGCGCGGCCGCGGACTCCCACGGTGGTGAAGTCGACGAAGGTGAAGACGCCGGCGTCGGGGCGTACCGCTTTCAGACCTGCTCGCGTGAGGCCGTCCACGAGGATGTCGCGGCGGACACGCATGGTCGCGAACGCGGGCTCGATCCATTCCTGCGGGCCGGTGAGGACAGCTTCCGCTGCGGCCTGAGCCACGTCGCCGACGTTGATGGAGTCCCATTCGAGGGCTCGGTGTATCTGCTCAAGCAAATGGGCGGGGGCGCTCACGTAGCCCACGCGCCAACTGGTGAAGGAGTAGTTCTTGCTGAGGCTGGTCACCGTGACGAGATCGGGATGGCGTTCACGCAGCAGCATCTGCGGCACGTAGCCGGGACCGTCCCAGACGTAGCGCTCGTAGGACTCGTCGGCGAAGACGATCAGTCCGTGCCGGGCTGCGACGTCCAGAAGCTGTTCGAGGCGTTCGCGGTGGGGGACGAAGCCAGTGGGGTTGTTGGGATTGCAGATCAACAGGGCCCTGGTCGAGGGGGTGACCGCTGCCTCGATCGCCTCCGGATCGTGATCCCACCCGCGGCTCTCATCGGAGAGCACATAGCGTGGGTGCAGCCCCGCCAGCCGCATCATGCCGTCGAAGAAGTACGTGGGGGCCGGGACGATGATCTCGTCGCCCGGCTTGAGCAGAGCTCTGAGCGCCACGCTCATTCCGTGCTGAGCGCCGTGGGTGACGAGCAGTTCGGTCCCGGGGTCAACGGCGAGCCGCAAGGTGGCGGCCAGGTGGTCGGAAATGGCCCGGCGTAGTTGGGTAGAGCCTTGGCTGCGGCGAGGGAAAACCTGGCCTGCGGCTGTTCGTACCGCTTCTACGACATGGCTGGGCATCGGGAGAACCGGCACACCCCTCATGGGGATCGGATCGGCGTTCGATCCTGACCGCTGGAGTGCCCGTTCGGCGATCTCGAGGGCAGGCAGTCGCTGGAGAACCATCGTGCTTCCTTTCGGAGGTTCGGAGAGTAAGATCTCTATTTAAGAAACTGAGATCTTAGTCCACCGCTGAGGAAACCCTCTGTCAACGGTTTCGGAAAACCAGGGAGAGCCTCTCCCTGCTCAGGAGATCTGGATGCTGGCCTCCGTGATCGAGGCGCTGGACATGAGCGCGTCGATGATGTGCTGCTGCGAGGTCCGGGTGCGGCTGTCCATGGCTGTGCGAGCCGCGGCGGGATCGCGTGCGCGAATGGCCTCCAGGATCGCCCTGCGCTGCTGGGCCGCCGTGGCCGAGAACGGCAGCGACTTCAACGTGATCCGCAGGACGCGCTCCAGCTCGTCGAAGACTCGTGTGATCGACTGGGCCAGCATGTCGTTGCCGCAGTTGTTGGCGATGATCGCGTCGAACTCAAGATTGGCGCGCAGGAAACCATCGACGCTGCCGGTGTCCCCCAACTCGTACGTGGCGCCGAGAAGTTCCTCCATGCGGGCAAGGCTCGCCTCCGGGCAACCGTGCTCGGCGGCCAGCCCGGCAGCCTCCGTCTCCAGGAGCTGCCGGAACGCGCACAGGTCCCGCGTGCCCTTCAGCGTCACGGGCAGAATGCGGTACCCCGACCGGGGCAGGGCATGGACCAGACCGTCCCGCTGCAGTCGGGTCAGCGCCTCCCGGACCGGCATCGTGCCGGCGTCGGCCAGGCGGGAGAGATCGGTCTTGGTCACATGCGCGCCCGGCGACAGTTCCAGCTCGATGATCCGCCGCTTGATCGCGATGTAAGCGCGCTCGGTGGCGTTCGGGTGGGAGTGATCGGTGCTGAGGATTGCCGGCAGATGCTTCACGGAGCCATCGTAGCGACTGGTGATCCCAGTGGTGCCTTCTCAGATCTCAGCTTCTGTGGTGGAGAGTTTCGCGAGGAGTTCTTCCTGCTGCCGCCGGAAGAGGGCGACGTTGCGCAGTTTGATCTCTTCGTAGCCGCGCACGATGTCCGGCAGTTCGGCGAGGTTCTTGACGAGGCGAGGATCGTGGCCGTCGGTGGACAGCGCCTTCAGGATGCCGCGCCGGTAGTCGTCGATGAGAGCGCGCTCCACGCGGCGGACGTGGGCATATCCGAAGGGGTCCACACGGGTGCCGCGGATCCCGCGCATGACGCGCAGGACGCGGAAAGCGGGGCGGAACCAGGAGCCCAGACTGATCTTGCGCTTGATGCCCATGGCCCGCAGCACGGGCGGGTGGAGGCGGTAGGAGAAGCGCGAGCCCGTTCCGAACCGCGACTCGATCTGGTGTTTCAGGTTCTCGTCGAGGGCGAGTCGGGCGACCTCGTACTCATCCTTGTAGGCCATGAGTTTGTACAGGTTGCGGGCGACTGCCTCGGTAACGACAGTCGGCCCTTTCTCCAGGCTTCGGATCTGTTCGACGTACAGGGCGTAACCGCGCGCGTATCGCTCGTTCTGGTACTGGATGAGGTCCGGGATGCGGATGTCGAGCAGCCGGGCGAGTTCGGTTCCGGGCGGGGCCGCGACGAGGGACCTGATCCGAACGGCGGAGGGCGGTGTGGGGCGCGGAGCGAGGGGCTGCGCGGAGGACGCCGAGGCTGCTCGCAGCGCGTCCGGCTCGGCCAGTAGCTGCCTGCCGCGGCGGAAGGCCTGGAGGTTGGCGTCGACCGCGGTGCCGTTCAGGGTGATCGCCTGCTCGATCGCCTGGGACGACAGAGGCAGGGCGCCGCTCTGGTAGGCCACGCCGATCTGGAGCACGTTGGCGAACTGGTCGTCGCCGAAGAGGTCTTCGGACAGGGTTCGGGCGTCCAGGTGGAAGGTGCGGGCACTGGCCGTCCGGATGCTGTCGTTGACCAGGTGCTGGTCGGGGAAGGCCACAGCGGTGTCAACGACCATACGTCCGGTGGGGACTTCGGTGGTGGAAACCACCGAGGTGGTGCGGTGGGGGTCGGCGACGGCGAGGTACTTCTTCTCGGCGCCCACCAGGAGATCGCAGACGAGGTAGAGGTCGCACTCCGCGGTGGCCAGCTTCGCGGCCTGCTCAAGAGGGGTCGCTGTGATTTTCAGGTCGGAGACGACCGCGCCGCCCTTCTGCGCCAGGCCCGTCTGGTCCAAGGTGCGGACGTGCTTGCCTTCGAGGACGGCGGCGGTGGCGAGGATCTGGGCGACGGTAACGACGCCGGTGCCCCCGACGCCGGCGATGCGCATGGTGAAGGCGTCGCGTTCGGTCTCTCGCACGGGCTCGGGCAGCTCGGACGGGGCGAGGTCCGGCAGCGTCCGACGGGCTTTACGACCGGTCGGTGTCACGGTCACGAAGGAGGGACAGTCTCCGTCGAGGCAGGAGAAGTCGAGGTTGCACGAGGACTGGTTGATCGTCGTCTTACGTCCGAACTCGGTGGTGACCGGCTGTACGGACAGGCAGTTGGACTTGGTACCGCAGTCCCCGCAGCCCTCACAGACCCTTTCGTTGATCACGACGCGGGTGGCCGGAGCGGCTTCCTTGCCGCGTCGGCGTTTGCGCCGTTTCTCGGCGGCGCATTCCTGGTCGTGGATGAGCACCGTGACGCCGGGTGTGGCGGCAAGCTCTTCCTGGCTGCTGATGAGCTGGTCGCGGTGGCGGACCTCCACCGGTTTGGGTACGGCGCCCTTGCGCAGGCGCTCCGGGGCGTCGCTGGTGATGATCACCTTGGAGACGCCTTCCAGGAGCAGCAGTGAGGCAATGCGTTCGACCGGAAGGGCGCCGACCGCCTGCTGTCCGCCCGTCATGGCCACGGCCGAGTTGTACAGCAGTTTGTAGGTGATGTTGACACCGGAGGCGACGGCGGCGCGGATGGCGAGGCTGCCTGAGTGCATGAAGGTGCCGTCGCCGATGTTCTGTACGAAGTGGTCGTCTTCGAGGAAAGGGGCCATGCCGATCCACTGGGCTCCTTCGCCCCCCATCTGCGTCATGCCGACGACGTTGCCCACCTGTTCGGGTTCCATGAAGACCGCCATCGTGTGGCAGCCGATGCCGGCGCCGACCAGCGACCCGTCGGGGACCTTCGTGGAGGAGTTGTGCGGACAGCCCGAGCAGAAGTACGGCGTGCGTGTCAGCAACGGCAGGCTGATGCGCTCGCGCGGCTCGGGGGCCTGTGCGGGTGGACGTATCCCGTGGTCGCTCAAGCGCCGGGACACACCGGTGGCGATGGCCTCGGGGCCGAGTTCCCCGATCTCACTGAAGAGCGTCGTTCCGTCCGGATCGCACTTGCCGTGGACAGCGGGCGCCTGAGGGCTGCCGTAGAGGATGTCCTTGACGGCCGCTTCGACAAAGGAACGCTTCTCTTCCACCACGATGACTTCGCTCAGGCCCGTGGCGAACTCGCGCACGATGGTGGGCTCGACCGGGTGGATGGCGGCGAGTTTGAGCAGGCGGATCCCGAGACGGGTGCGGGCCTCTTCGTCCAGGCCGAGGCTTCGCAGGGCCTGCTGGACGTCGAGGTGCGCTTTGCCGGCGGTGATGATGCCGATCCGGTCGGCGGGGGTGCGGTTCAGGATGCGATTGATGTTGCTGGCGCGCAGATATTCGTGGACGAGCGGGAGCCGGACAGTGTGGAGGCTGCGTTCCAACGCGGCGAGGCCGGCGCCGAGAAGGCGTCCGTCGGGGCGATGGGTGTAGGCGCGGGCCGACAGGACGGGAGGGGTCCAGGTGGGGTGCACCATGGCTGTTCCCGCCGCGTCCGCCACATTGGCGACGACCTTCATCGAGGCCCACACGCCGCTGGCCCGGGACAGTTCGACGGCGTGCAGACCGTAGTCCAGGATGTCCTGGGGGTCCGCCGGACTGAAGATCGGCATGGCGAGGTCGGCCAGAGCGAGTTCGGAGGCGCACGGCACCGAGGACGATTTCGCTGCGGGGTCGTCGCCGACGAGGACGAGCGCGCCTCCGCGCGCCGAGGCGCCGACAAGGTTGGCGTGACGCAGGGCGTCGGTGGCGCGGTCGAGGCCGGGTGCCTTTCCGTACCAGAGCCCGAGCACACCGTCCGAACGCAAGGTGCCTACCTCGCCGGCCAGTTGGCTGCCCATGACAGAGGTGGCGGCCAGTTCCTCGTTGAGCCCCGGCCGGTGTACCACGTCGTGTTCCGCGAGCAGGTGGGTGCGACGCATGAGTTCGAGGTCGAAGCCGGCCAGGGGCGAGCCCTCGTAGCCGGAGACGAAGGCCGCGCTGTCGAGCCCCGTCCCCCGGTCGTGCCTGATCCGGTCGAACAGAAGGCGAACCAGGGCCTGGACTCCGGTCAGGTAGACCGTGCCCTCGGCCCGCAGGTATCGGTCCTCCAGCGTGAAGCTTCTGGGCGTTTCCGTTGAAGCCTTCACAGCGGTCATACGATCACCTAACTCAACGACAGGCAGGCGTACTGTTCATTTGGTACGCATGGTAGAAGTGCAGCAGGTGCACTGGTCAAGAGATCCGTTCCTTGACTGAGCCATTGGTCTACTGCTTGCCTGGTGGCCCCACTCGGCGAAAGGCCACCGGTACAGCCATGGACGACCTCGATACGTCACTGCTGCGTCTGCTTGTGGAGGAGCCGCGGGCCGGCATGCGTGAGTACGCGCGCGTTCTGGGAGTGGCTCGGGGCACCGTGCAGGCCCGACTCACCCGCCTTGAGCGCATGGGGGTGATCGCCGACTACGCGCCGCGACTGAGCCCGTCGATGATGGGCTACCCCGTTCTCGCTCTGGTCCATCTCCACCTGGCTCAGGGCAGGTTGAACGATGTCGCCACGGCCCTGCACGCCATGCCCGAGGTCCTCGAAGCGCACACCATCGCGGGTGAGGGTGATCTGGTGTGCAGGGTAGTGGCACGCGACAACGGGCATCTGGAGGACGTGATCCAGCAGCTCATCAAGCTGCCCGGCGTTGTGCGCACCAAGACGGAGGTCATCCTCAGCGAACGCGTCGCCTACCGCGTACTGCCGCTGGTGATCCATGGCGGCACGACGCCCGCTCCTCCGGGACCGGACTCGGAGAGACAGAGCAACACGCGCTGACCGGCTGGAGAACCTTCCTGACCGCCGTGAGCCGGGCCACCAGCGCCGCCGGGTCGTCGGCGTGGAAGCGGACCACCGTCGCCGTGCCCCGCTTGCCCATGGGCCGTACGAACCCGACCGGCCCGGTCAGCTCCACCCGTACCGTCGTCTGCCCGCCCACGATCAGGTCCAGCGTGCCGCCGGGCTCGTCGATCCTGATCAACGAGCCGTCCGGGTAACGGCGTTCGACCCGTACCGAGCTGATCCGGTCGCTCGCGATCGGCATGTCGAACAGCGCGCCCCAGCGCACCCGGAGCGATCCGTCGGCGCCCACCACATGCGGCCGGGTCACACAGCTCGCGTGCAGCGCGAGCACCATCAGCAGGCCGTACACATCCACGACCAGCAGAATCCGGTGCACCAGCGGCCAGGGAACCAGGATCGCCAGCGCCACCGTCTCGACGACGGACACGAAGAGGAAGCCGTACATCATCGCCGTCTGCGGGCCGGTGTACGCGGCGGCGAGATCACCTTCGCGTACGCCGTGGACCCGCCGCCCCACCCACCGTACGAGGCTGGTCATGCCCCGCAGCTCGTTGACGAGAAGCCGGCGCACGGTGGCCGGTACGGCGGCCTCCACCGCCGAGACGAGGGCGGCCCGCCGCTCGGCCCCGGCCCGCCGGGCCGCCTTGTAGTGCCGCCGTACGAGCACGGCCTCGGCCACCACCAGCGTGAGCACGGCCGCCTCGGCGGCCAGCAGCACCGGAGTCGGGACGTCCACGCCCGCCACCAGACACACGACCAGCGTGAGCTCGGCTGGCACCAACACCCAAAGGGCCCTGCTCATCCCGTCCCCTCCGTCCTCTCGCCCCGGCGCTTCTTCGCCCGCTGGTCCCGCATCCGCCCGAGCGCCTCCATCACCAGCCGGGCCACCTCGGCCTGGGCCGGGGAGAAGTCGGCGAAGATCGCCGCTCCGACCCCCTCCAGCACGGGCGGCCCGTCGTCCTCCGGCATCGCGTCCAGCACCGCGTCCGGGACGATGGCCGCCAGCGCGTCGGCGAGCGGGACGATGCGGGGATCGTCCGCCGGGGCGTCGGCGAGGTCGTCGAGGCGGCCGTAGAGCGCGAGGACGTCCGGGTCCTCCAGCAGGGGGTGCAGGGCCTCGTAGAACTCCTCGCCGCCGCCCGCGGTGTCGAGCAGCACGAGCAGCTCGCGGTCCTTGACCGCCGTCGCCGAGTCCAGGTCCGGCGCGGCCCGCAGCAACCGCGCCAGCTCGGGCGACACCGGCCCCTCGGGCGGCAGCGGCTCCGTCATCAGCTCGGCGAGCCTGCGCCGCCTGTTACGGATCTCCTCCTCCTGCCGCGCCAGATCGGCGTCCAGCTCCCCGAGCACCTCCGCCAGCTCACGCCCCGCGTCGTCGGCGAGGACGTCCCGTACCTCGTCGAGGCTGAGCCCCAGCTCGGAGAGCCGCCGGATCCTGGCGAGGAGTACGGCGTCCCGTACGGAGTAGACGCGGTACCCGTTGGCCCGCCTCCCGGGCTCGGGCAGCAGCCCCATGTGGTGGTAGTGCCGCACCGCCCGCGAGGTGACCCCCACGAGTGCGGCGATCTCTCCGATTCGCATACGCCCAGTAGAAACCCTGACGTCGCGGCAAGGTCAAGGACCCGGCCGGCCGCCACCGGCCCGCCCGGCCGGGTACCATGACGATCACGGCAGACGAGCCGGGCGGACGGCCGCGTGAAGATCTCCGGATCTTCCCGAGGAACGTCCGGACTCCACAGGGCAAGGTGGTGGGTAACGCCCACCCGGGGTGACCCGCGGGACAGTGCCACAGAAAACAGACCGCCCGGCGCTCAGGTGCCGGGTAAGGGTGAAACGGTGGTGTAAGAGACCACCAGCGCCCGAGGTGACTCGGGCGGCTAGGTAAACCCCACTTGGAGCAAGGTCAAGAGGGGCCGTCGCGAGACGGCCCTGCGCGGACGTCCGAGGGCTGCCCGCCCGAGTCCGCGGGTGGACCGCACGAGGCCGGCGGCAACGCCGGTCCTAGATGGATGGCCGTCTCCCCGGCCGCCGCGAGGCGACCGGGCGACAGAATCCGGCGTAGAGCCCGACTCGTCTGCCGCCAAGGACGCTACGGCCAGGGAAAATGCTGGTCAGGGTCCCTTCTTCGTAAGTCGAAGGACTTCACTAGACCCCGGTCCGTACCAGTTCAAACCGGTACACGCGGCTGTGAACGCAGCCACGAAGGTAGCCACCCACGCGGCCACTGCGGGCACGCATCCTGATCAATGGGCTGCGGTGATTCTCCGTGCATTACAGCCCAGCTAGCTGAACGCAAAGCAGCCTCCACCCAACTCGGGGCACTCCCGAGCCTCCATCAGCCCCGGAGCGGTTCACTCTGACAGGCACGCGGCCAATGGGAGAGATGTCCCCTTCATTGCCGCTGAGCTGCGTGTGTTGGCCGAGGAGCGCTAAGCACGTCACTCCCTGGCATTGCCAGCCGCAGTTCGGTGCATGAATCTGACAGGCTCCCGCAGGACGGCGGCCGCCCCGTCCAGATCGGCCAGGCGTGATGCGACGGTTGCTTCCGCCAGACGAGGCGGCAGGGCGGCGCTGAATTTCAGCCCGGCCACCGCGCGAGGGTCCACGGCGGGCAGACAGAGGTGTTCGGCAGCCTCTGCGGCGGCCTTCCTCCACTCCTGAGGCGTGATGTCCTCGCGCAGCCGCACATACGCGTCGGTTGGGCGCTGCAGGGGGTCGGCAACCGAGGTAAGTGTGGCCGCGAGTGTGGCGTTGGCCCGGTTGCCTGCCCAGGTCCACCAGCGAACGTTGGTGTCCTGGCCATCGCGGATCATGACGGTGCTGCCGGCGTGCACCATCTCGCCGTACCGTTCCCGGGTCTTCGCCAACGCGCCCTCGGCGCGCCGAGTCAGTCTGACCGGAGGAGTCGAGCCGAGCAGGACCTCCCGTGCGGCGCGGGCGAGTTCGAACGACGCGGATCGGGCGAGCCCCATGCCACCCCAGCGTGCCCTGCCGCCGTCTTCAACGGGTTCCACGAAACAGCGCCGCCGTGACCAGTCGATGTACGTCACCTGCCAACTGCGTCCGGCGAGGAGCAGCCGGCGCGGCCCTACCACCTCATCGGTGAGCAGCGCCGGATCCGTGGTGCCGATCTCCGTGCGTCCGGACAGCACGGTGAACTCGGGGGCCGCGGTGAACACCGCCGTCAGATCCATGAAATGCCGGAATCCGAAGCGTTGTTCGGCTTCGGGGCCGATGAACAGCATGCCTCCGTCCCGGTCCAGGTAGCCTTGCTCGATCAGATGACGCATCACGGGTTCCGCAGCGGGACCGAAGGGGCCGGCGCCACCCCACCACTCCTGCCACAGCCGGTCCCCGACCCGATGCTCCTGAAGGCACAGCGCGAGGATCTGCTGAGCGGCGATGTGCCGGGGCTCGGGAGGCGGAGTGATCGGTTCCACCCAGCCACGCGACCACAGCAGGAGAAGAGCGGCGGCGGACAGCAGATCGGCCTCGTCGATGGCTAGGAAGAGGCAGTTGCGTACGGACCCCGACCGCCGACCGGTGCGCCCGATGCGCTGCAGAAATGAGGCGACGGTGCCCGGCGCGCCGATCTGCAGGACTCGGTCCAAGTCGCCCACGTCGATGCCGAGTTCCAGTGTGCTGGTGGAGACGATCACACAGTCGCGGGCCTCGGCGAATGCCTCCTCGGCACGGGTCCGCTCGTCCACGGAGAGTGAGGCGTGGGACAGGAACGTGGTGACGCCCTTCGCGCGCAGGCCGGCGCCGAGTTCCTCCACCTCCCGGCGGGACTCGCAGAACACGAGCCGCTTCTCGCCGTGGTGGAGGGCCGCGACCACCCGGGCCGCGTTGTCGAGAGAGCCGACGTAGTCGAGTTCGACCTCCCCGGGTGGGGGGAGCGCCGCGGAGACTTCACGGAGATGGAGATGGGGAGCAACGACATGGGCTACGCGTTTTCCGGCCCCTGAGCCCTGAAGCCAGCGCAGCAACTGCTCCGGGTTGCCTACCGTCGCGGAGAGGCCGACTCGCTGCACCGGGTTCCCGGCCACCCGTTCCAGCCGCTCCAGTACGGCGAGCAGATGCCATCCCCGATCGTCGCCGGCGAACGCGTGCACCTCGTCGACGACGATCGCCCGCAGGCCCGAGAAGAAGGCGCGATGGTCGACATTGGTGCTGACCAGCATGGCTTCGAGGGACTCGGGGGTGGTGAGCAGCACGTCGGGCCGGTTGCTGAGGATGCGTTTGCGACGTGAGTGCGTCACGTCCCCGTGCCACAGCGCGGCAGTACGCCCCACCCACGAGGTGTACGTCTCAAGCCGCGGCACGAGGTTGTTGAGCAGCGCCTTGAGGGGGCAGACGTAGAGCAGGGAAGTACCTGTCCAGCCTTCCAGCGCCATCTTCGACAGCAATGGAAAGGCCGCGGCCTCCGTCTTTCCGCCAGCTGTGGGCGCCAGCAGTACCGCGTCCGCCCCGTCGAGGAGGGGAGCGATCGACTCCTCCTGGAGAGGTCGAAGAGCGGGCCAGCCAAGGGAGTTGACGATGTGGTGGACCAGGCCCGGGTGCAGCCGGTCCAGCGGGTCGGAGTCCTGGTCGCCTCCTGTCACGGAAGCTCCAGTTCCACGTCGTCCGCCCCGGTCGCCGCAGCGTTCCTTTCCACTTCGGTGAGTTCGGAGGAATTCACCGTCAACGCGTAGTGTCTGCGCGGATCGAAGTCCTCGAACTGGTCGATGCGGTCGAGGACATCGCCCACCAGCTTCTTCAGGAACAGCCTGGGGGCCACTCCGACCTTGCCCCCCAGAGTGCCGCCGACGGCACCTGCCAGGTCCGCGACGTAGGCGTTGTCGGCCATCGCCGCGATGCGTTCCGGATTCGCGGACCCGTCCGCGTACAGGTCCCGGATGGTCTGCCCGAGAGCGATCAACGACGCTTCCGTGAAACCCGGAAGCCTCAGCTGCACGGCGCGTGGGTTGTCGAAGCGCGGTTCGGTGGTGAAGTCGGTTGCCAGTCGCTGAGCCAAGGGTGCCAATCGCTGCACACCTTGTTGGCCGTCGTAGAACGCCGGTGTGCCCGTGATGATGAGATAGAGACCGGGAAACCGACCGGAGTGCACCTCGTCGATGAGCTGCCGCAGTGCGTTGAGCGCTTTGTCGCGGGCGTCCGAACGGACCCGTTGGAGGGTTTCCACTTCGTCGAGTACCAGGAACAGCCCCGCGTGGCCGCTGTCCCGCAGCACCGTGAGCAGTCCCTGGACGAAGCCCAGCGCGCCGAAGTGGTCGAGATCCCCCCGAACCCCGGCGGCTCTGCGGGCGGCGGCGGCCACATGGGGCTGTCCGCCGAGCCAGGCCATGACGGCCGCCGCGGTGGCCTCGTCACCGGAGGTGAGCGCGGCGCGGTACCCACGGAGCGCGGCGGCGAAGGACGGGGCGTGCCGGGACACCTCGGCGAGGCGCGCGGCCATGAGCCGCTCGACCGACTCGGAGAGGCCCTCTTCGGTGGCCCCGTCGGCCAGAGCGTCCTCTTCCAGCGCGTAGAACCACGCGTCGACGACAGGGCGGAGCGCGCTCGGTGGGAACCCGGGGGTGGCCAGCCGTTCCGTGAGCCGGCGGTAGACGGTTTCCAGCCGGTGCAACGGAGTCTCGGTTTCCGAGACCTGGATCTCGGCCACGGCGAAATTCCGGCGCTTGGCGCGCTCGCCGAGCCACCGCGTGAAGAAGGTCTTGCCGGATCCGTACTCCCCGCGGACCGCCTTGAACACCGACGCGCCCGACGCCACCGCCGAAAGCTCCGCGTCCAGTGCGGTCTCGAAGCGGTTCAGGCCGGTTGCCAGCAGGTCAAGACCACTTTCGGGTACGGCCCCTCGCCGCAGCGCGTCGATCACATCGCGTCGTCGCGTCGCACTGACGGGGGAGATCCGGGGCGGCTGATCTGTACTCACCCCATCAGTCTTCCATCCCGTGGCGGACGGTGCGGCGGGGCCGGGAACAGGTATCCGGCGGCCGGGGACGGCGGCACCGACTCCACCGTGACATCAGGGGTGTCCGAATACGTTCGTGATGGCTGAATAGTAATGAGGCTCAGGTGCCTCGATTACCGCATTCCTTGACGGAACTCAGAATGGCTTGATGCAATACGGTCTCCACCATTGGTGTTCAAAGCGGGGAGACCGCAGCGTGTCGCTGGACAGTCCGAAGCTCAAAGATCTGCTCAGGCAGGTCGAGTCAGGGGCCTTGCAACTACCTGATTTCCAGCGTGAGTGGAAATGGAACGACGAACACATCCGGGCGTTGATCGCAACCGTCACGCTCAACTACCCGCTCGGTGTCGTCATGTCGCTCCAGACCGGCGGCAACACGCCCTTCAGGCCCAGGCCGCTGAGTGGCGCGCAGGTCTCCGACGACAGGGTGCCCGACCTCCTGCTCCTCGACGGCCAGCAGCGAATGACCTCGCTCTACCAGGCACTGCGCCGCGACAAGCCGGTGGACACCGTCGACACCCGCGGCAAGGACCTGAAGCGCTGGTACTACATCGACATCGCCAAGGCGATCGGATCGCCCTCGGACCGCGACGACGCAATCGTGTCGGTACCCGAGGACCGAACCCTCAGGACGGACTTCGCGCGCCGGGTCGTCCGCGACCTGAGTACGACGCAGCTCGAGTGCGCCGCTGGTCATTTCCCGCTCAATCTCGTGTTCGACACCCAGCGCATGAATGCCTGGCACCGGGAATTCGTGAAACTGGACGAAGCGAACTGGGAGGTCTGGTCACAGTTCGAGGAGCACGTGCTCAACCACGTGCAGTCGTTCGACGTACCGATGATCAACTTGCCCGCCTCCACCGAAATGGACGCGGTGTGCGCGGTCTTCGAGCGGGTGAACGCGGGCGGGGTCCCGCTGAACGTCTTCGAACTGCTCACGGCCACCTACGCGGGCGACCGCGCTCATGTGGCGGAGTTCGGGGAGTACTACCGGCTTCCCGACGCGTGGCTGCAGATCAAGTCGGACCTGACCGCCGCCCATCCCGTGTTCGGCAGGATGGAAGCCGGAGTCGAGGACGGGTTGAGCAGCAGCGACTTCCTTCAGGCGATCGCCCTTGTCCGCACGTGGGAGCATAAGCAGGACGGGCTTCGTAACTCGCTCTCCTGCAAGCGCCGCGATCTGCTGGAGCTTCCGCTGGTCGACTTCAGGCGGCTGGCCCCGCGGCTGGCGGAGGCCTTCGCCTGGGTCGGAGCGTTCCTGGAGCGGCAGTGCATCGTCAATTCGGCGGACCTCCCGTACCGCACCCAGCTCGTGCCGCTGGCCGCCGTACGCGCTGTCATGGGCGACGAGACGGACACTGCGGACGTCGAGGAGCGCATCACCCAGTGGTACTGGAACGGCGTCCTCGGCGAGATGTACGGCGGGTCGATCGAGAGCCGCTTCCCCCGTGACGTGGAGCAACTCGTCACGTGGATCCGGGAGCAGGGCGGTGAACCGGACACGGTGGCGGAAGCCGTGTTCGTCTCCGAGCGGCTCGACACCCTGAGCACTCGCAACAGCGCCGCCTACAAGGGAATCTACGCACTGCTCGTCAAACAGGGCGCTGTGGACTGGTACTACACCGAGGCGCCGCTGAGTCCGGGCCAACTGGCCGCGCACGGCGTCGACGTACGGCTGATCTTCCCCAAGTCCTGGGTGTCCAAGTCGCACCCCGGTTACGCATCACGGGTCAACTCGATCGTCAACAAGACCCCGCTGTCGTACCGGGCGAGCCGGAGCATGACCGGTCCGCCCACCGCGTACCTCAAGTCGCTGATGCTGGAGTCGGGTATGCGCCCCGAGTGGTTCGACGATGTCGTCGCGACGCATCTCATCGATCCGGCCACGCTGCACGAGGGGGATTTCGAGCGCTTCTACACGGACCGTTCCCGACAGCTCCTCGATCTGGTGCGGTCCGCCATGCGCAAGCACACCGTGCACCGCGGCCTCGCCGAAAAGCTGGGTGGGTGAGCGCCACCATGCCCTCCGACGACAACCTGATGGCACTCAAGGGCACGAAGATCCCGGTACGGGAACTGCTCGCGCTCTTCGGTACGCGCCGACGCGACGACCAGTCGGTTCTGGCCATTTCGCAGGCCCTGAAAGATGTGGGCCTGTCCACCGTTCCGTCCTTCGCCACCTGCGGCCATGGGAGCTTCGTCCACGTCGTCGCCTTGGAGACGGTCGCGGTGGTGGACGAGCGGAGCGACGAGGAGCCGGAGGAGGAGCAGGCGCCGGGTCTGCTTCCGCAGCATCCGCTGCGGATCGGGGACATCGCGGCCGCCCGGGCCGGCCTGGAGTCCCTCCCGCCGACCGCGCAGCTCTCCGAGGCCACGCACCTGATGCGCACCAAGGACTACTCCCAGCTGCCCGTCATCGACGGAACGACCAAGCTCTGCGGCGCCGTCACCTGGAGGTCTGTGGCCAGGATGTACGAGAAGGCAGGCGTCGACCGGGTCCTCGCGAACGCGCTCGTGGACGATGTGCCGGTGGCCGAGGAGCACCAGAACTTCTTCGCCGTACTGCCTCTCGTCAGCGAAAGGGGGTACGTGCTTGTCCGGCGCAACGACGGACGGTTCAGCGGGATCGTGACCTCCGCGGACATCACGGAACGCTTCGACGCGACGGCCCGGCCGTTCTTCATCGTCGGGGAGATCGAGTTCCTGCTGCGCAAGTGCCTGGGTGCCGCGATCGACCCCGAGGCCATCAAGGCCGTGCAGCCGAAGAAGGCGGAGCGGCAGACCGGCAAGATCTCGGACCTGATGTTCGGCGACTACGTCACGCTGCTCGACGGCCAGCAGACCAAGGACGCACTGCGCGTCCGGGCGGACCAGAACTGGCAGTCGCTCGACTGGACCATGGTGAACCGCGTCCAGTTCGTGTACCAGCTCGACCAGGTCCGCAAGATCCGCAACAAGATCGCCCATTTCGCCCCCGAGCCGCTGGAACAGCGATTCCTCGAGGAGCTGGGGCAGTTCGTGCGGATCATGCGGCAGCTCGTCTGACAGGGCGCACAGAAGTGACACCTGGTACCGGCCGGTGCTTGCCGGGCCGGTACCGGGTCACGACTGTCGATCCAGCTCGAACTGCCCCGTTAGCAGACCGACGTTCAGCCGCAGGGTCCGGCCGTCCGGCAGCGTCTCCAGAACCTGGGCGCCGTCGTAGTTGAGCAACTGACGCAGTACGGCGCAGAAACCTTCCGCGCTGCGCCCGGCCGGAAGCCCGACGCGCTGTGCCAACGCAGTCATCGGAAGCGTGCCCCCGATGTCCAGCAGAACCCGCACCGCCTGCTCCATCCTTGGCAGCTCGCGCTTGCGGGCCAGCACCTCCACCTGGGCCTGGTAGATCTCGGAGGCGAGCAGGGCGGTCATCAGAGCCTCGTTAGGTGAGGCGGTCTTGTCGGGTGTGACGGCCGTGACGGCCAGCAGCGAGTCCTCCGCCTCGGCGGAAACGAGCACCATGTCGAAGAGCGAGTCCCGGCCCGCCACGGTCTCGACCGCCTTCTTCGCGGCCTTCCCGGTCGGGCGCGATGTCGCCGGTGCGGACCGTGTTCCCGCCGGCCGTGACGTGGACGAAGGCGCGGTCGTCAAGGTCGTCGTCTGCGCGGTCTCGGCCGAGGGTGCGTCGACGCGCCACCAGGGGGGCCGCTGGTCACCGAGCTCGCGCCAGCCCTTGGGCGGCTGCGCGCCGAAGGGAAGAAAAGCCAGTACGGGGATGGCCACTTCGGCGAGGGAGGCTCCGCCGTGGTAGCCCGCCTTCTGTGACGTGTAGCGCGAGTCCGCGTCCCAGAGCGCCACGACCTCGCCACCGGACGCGCGCCCGGCCGCGTCACCGGCATCGGGCACGACGACCCGGCGCCCGGTCAGCAGGACCTCCGGCTCGGCGAGAGGCCCGCCCGGCTCCCGGTGCCGGGCCGACAGCGGGGCACCCGAAGCGACCCGCGAGCCGTGCCGGTCGACGACGTGCCCGTGGTCACTGGTCAGGATGACCGCCCGACCCTGGAGCGCGGCGTACCGCAGCAGTTCCCGGAGTTGCCCTATCTCGGCGAGCCGCCAGGTGCCGTCGCCGAGTTTCTGCTCCTTGGCCAGCCGGTCGTCGATCGTGTTGAGGACCACGGCGACCTGCGTACCGTCGTCCATGAGTGCGGCGAGCAGCTCGGGACCGAACGAGTCTCCGGCCGCGTCGGCGCGCAGGTCGTCCTTGTGGAAGACCGCGGCCTGAGAGTCCCCCCAGAACCGGTGGGCGGGAAACATCCGCTTCTCGTCGGCCTGGGCACCCGAGGTCAGCGTGGCGGCGAAGAGGGAGGTGCGGGACACGGCCGTGAGGGTGGGCAGCGCGGCGGCCATCGCCCGGCGCCGTGCCGGGTCCTTGGCGCCGCCCAGCGGGTCGTACTCGACCCAGTGTTCGCGCAGTTCCTCGGCCAGCTCGGAGGCGATCGCCGCGCTCATCCCGTCGAGGACGAGCAGCAGTACCCGCCGGTCCCCGGACTTCGTCACGGGGGCGACGACGCGCGGGAGGAAGGTCTCCACCGTCAGCATCGTCCCGGGTGTGCCGCCGTCCGCGGTCCAGACGGCGAGCGCCTGCGCGAAGTGCCGGTCGATCTCCCGACGGCGAGCGCGCACGGAGGTACACAGGGTGTCGTACGAGGACCGCAGTGTCGGTTCGCTCTCACCACCGGCCTCGATGTGTTCGAGGGCCAGATCGGCCCAGCCCGTCTCCGCGACGTGCCGACCGACCGCGGACGCGACGTTCTCCGATGCGATCGGCGGATCGCTCGCCAGCCACCGTGTCAGCCGTTGTGCCATGCGGACGCGCGCGATACGCGTACGGGTGTCGGTGTCCGCCGAGAGAGCGTGGTCGTCGAGTGCGCTGACGGCCTGGGAGATTGAGCGCGGGTCACCACCACGAAGCGCCTGCCCCGCCGCACCGAAACGGGCCTCAAGTCCGGCCGCCAGTACGGGACTCGACTGAGCGGCCCGCTCGGCTCCGAACTGCCGTACCAGCGATTCCGCCCGGTCCAGGGCGGCGCCGCTCATCCTCCGGGCAGCCGCAGCCGACTCGTCGAACTCCGACCGGCCGCTCAGGAGCAGCGCGGAGACGAACTCCTCGCAGGCCCGGCCGAAGGAGGCCGTGAGCCGGTCCAGGGCCTCACCGTGCGCCAGTGGCTCCTCGCCGAACCAGCGCTCCGCACGCCCACGTGCCCGGTAGTCCTCGGTGTCCACGGTGACACCGCCCGTTGCCGCCCGGGCGCGGCCTGCCGTCCGCCGGTGACCGCGCCGCCCGCTCGCCGCGTCCGGAACCTCCGTGTCCCGCCAGAGCGCGGCGCAGACCAGACCGAAAGCGACCGCGTCCGGCCCGTGCTCGGCGCCGATCAGCGCGAGCAGGGCCCGCCCGGTCAGCCCGGTCAGCCCCACCTGGTCGTCCTCCCCGAGGAACCGGGTCAGCCCGGCCCGCTCCGGTGCCCGCAGCGCGAGGAAACGGTCGGGGCCTCCCGGCTGCAACGTCCAGCGCAACAGGGCGTGTACGTCGAGTCCGTCGGCCCCCGTCGGCCCGCCGGGGACGCGATCGGGGTCGTAGCGCCCGATACCGAGCCTGCGCATCGCCAGTGCCGCCAGCGCCTCGCGCCGCGACAGCGTGCCGCCCGCGAGCCGTGGCCAGCCGCCCGGAGGGGTGGCGTCGAGGAGGGCTTCGGCGGCCCAGTTCTCCTCGGAGAGCCAGTGGTCGGTCGCGTCGGCGCCGAACGCCTCGCGGACCACGTCCCAGATGTTGACGGCGCTGACGCGGTGCTTGTGGACCTTGGACAGCAGGTCGGGGCCGAGTTCGGCCTCCTCGCGGTCGGTGAGGACGACCAGGACATCGGGATCGGTGATCAGGACATCGTGACTTGTGGCGGTGGACGCCTGATGGGCCAGCACCAGCTCGTACACGGCGAGCGGCGAGGGCCCCGAAGCGATCCGTGCCCGCCGTCCCTCACCCCACGGAAGTTCGTCAGGGCCGTCCCACACAGGTGCCGCCCGCAGCAGTACCGAGCGGCGCTTGCCGGGGGCGAGACCGGGCTGGGCGGTGAGGTACTGGGTGATGGTGGCCGCGTTGAGCCGTACCGCACTCGTGCTGGTCGCCGTACTCACGCGCCTGCCCGCCTTGTTTTCCTGGCGTTCACCGCCGCACCTGCCTCTTGTCCCGTTCCCACGTCCATGGCCCGCGCCACAGTAGCCGCCGTCGTCACTCCACGACTCGCCAGTGGAACTCGACGGTGACGTCGGGCTCCGCCGCCGCCAGCGCGGCCAGCTCCTCACGCAGCTCGGCCGGTGCCTGGGAGGCCCTGGTCCGCGCCCCGCCCGAGCGCCGGGCGCCACGGCCGACGGTCCCGGTTCCCGTCCCGGCGGCCGGAAGGGGTGGCTGTGTCGTGGGCACCGGCGGGTGGCTGCTCGCGGTGGTGAGGTCCACGGCGCCGGGCGAGGTGAGCGGCCCCGGAGCGGGCGTGGACGGGCCGGGCGCGGGCCGGGTGGGCGCGTTGGCGGCCTGGTTGCGCTTGAGCGCGGCGACCCCCGCCACCCTCGCTTTCTCCAGGGCGTCCTTGAGATTGACGGTGCGCTGGTCGGCATTGGCGGCGCTGCGCAACTGCGCGAGTACTGCCTCGCCCTCCGGGCCGATGTTCGCGGCGAGCTCGAACGTGTCCCAGCTGGCACCCGCGAGGGCCGCCGCGACGGCCTCGGCCTGCTTGACGGAGGCCCCGTAGCGGCTGGCCGAGGCCGTGCCGAGGTCGAATGCGGCGAAGGCGGTGATGATCTGCTTGGCCGCGGCGATGCCGCCCGCCGCCCCCTGGTCGAAGCCGGCCAGCTCGTCGAGGAGATCCCGCGAGCGGCGGGCGAGGGCGAGCCGGCCGGACTCGTCGCCGCCGTCGAGCGAGAGGAACACCGAGTGCTTCTCCAACTGCCTCAGCAGATCGTCCGCGTGCGGCCGGAAATGCCGCGCCTTGGCCAGGATCTGCCGCGCGAACTGGCTGACCAGCCGCCCCCTGCGCAGCGTCGGCGGCTTCGTCTCCGACCCCTCTACCCCGAAGACGTCCCAGTACCGGCTCCCCGCCTCCGCCCAGACGTCCTCCTCGGGCAGGGGCTGAGACCGTAGCGCGTCCTGCGGCCTGATCGCCGAGAGCTCTGGCGCCGGGTCCAGAACCGCACCGGCGCGGACCCACACCCGGTCGTCCATCTCCGCGTACGACGCGATGACCAGGTTCGCGAGGAACGGCTCCAGACCCATTCGCTCGGGCCGGTCGATCCACTCGGTGAGCTTGACGACGCTGAGGTCACCGGGTCCGCCGTCCGTCCGCGCCATCAGCGCGAAGTGCTCGGCCCACCGGTTCGACAGCCGGAAGTACGCCTCCTTTTGCTGTCCCAGACCGAGCGGTACGGCGATCCGCTCCATCAGAGCCTTCTCCTTGCCCGAGTTCTCCACCTGCCGGTCGGAGGCCTCCGCAGCCGCCCGGACCAGCCCGAACACGGTCCGCGTCTCACTCGCCCTGACGGGGGTGTTGCTGCCCTGCGGATCAAAGTCCGGGTGGGCGGGGAACTGGTGGGCGAGCAGCTTCGCGACGATGTGCCGGGCTCCGGCCCGCATCGACTGCCCGATGGAGATACGCAGGTCGGAGACCTCGGGCAGGGCCTCCAGATGGTCACTGAAGGAGACATCGACGTCGGAGGCCTTCTTGTCGGCCAGCCCGTACGCCTCCTTGAAGGCGTCCTTCACGGTCTGGGCCAGCGACTCCCGCTGCCCTTCGAGGAGGCCCTTGGCCCGCGCCCGGTTGTCGGCGTTGAGGTGCTGCGCGTACTGGGTGTCGAAACGCCGCTGGTCGGCCAGCGCGTAGTCGATGACGACGAGCCGCTGGAAGTCCTTGTAGCGGGCGGCGGACAGCCGCGCGGGAATCCACGCCACGGTCTGCGGCTGCGTGCCGGGCCGCTCCCGCAGCCCGCGCATCCGGTTGACGTCGTCGACCGCCCCGTACTCGCTCTCCGCGTACGGCAGACCCACGATCACCCGCCACATGCCCTCCTGGCTCGGCTGGAACTCGTGGTCGGCCAGGTCGTCCGGATCGGCGACGGTGCCGAAGACGACCTCCGCCGTACGGTTCGAGCCGCGCCATACGAGGTTCAGCTCGTCGGCGACCAGCCGGTCCTGGAGGTCGAGGCCCAGCTCTTCGGCGAGCAGCCGCTTGGCCAGGGTGCGCCGGTTGCCCCGGCTGTTGTTCACGTTGGCGTTGGCGATGACCGAGTCCACGTCCACGCCGGCGAGTTCGAGCCGCACGCCCGGGTTGGTGTCGGTGCCGGTCGCCTTGATCTCGGCGAACTGGGCGGCCCACTCCTTGACCTTCGTCTTGATCAGCCCGACGTCGGCGCCGGGGATCGGGGAGACGACGGAGCCGTGGTTGAGCGCGCCGAGCCGCCGGATGGTGAGGTCCCGCAGCGCGGGCACGCTGGGCGCGAGGGCGGACAGCAACAGTGTGCACATCAGCCGGTTGTCCCCGACGAAGCTCTGGCAACGGCCGAGCAGCGCCGGGTCCGTGATCGAGCCCCGCCGGTGCGTGTACTGCTCGATGTCCTCCTCGGTGACCTCGTACGTACCGAGCAGATACGGCCGCATCTTGGTCCGGTACAGCTTGTCCGCAGTCTGGAACTCGACCTTCAGACTGTCCACGAACGGCTTGTCGCCGCCGTCCGCGATCACCGGATACAGATCGCCGAGCGGGATCAGCTGATCGAGGGTGGCGTCGTCACGGTGCGTGGCGAGCAGCTGCCCCATGAGCTTGAGGCCGGTACGGGACCGCTGAAGCGCGGACGAGATGTGGACGAGCGTGTCCATGAAGGCCGGCGAGAACGGATACGTCAGCCGGAACGACGCCTCGTCCGCCCCGGTGGTCCCCTCGTCCGACCCGAGGAGTACGTCCCACACCTGCGGCCCGACCCGCTTGATCTTGGTGAACGCGGCGTCGAGCTTGGCCCCGGCCTCCGCGTCCTTGGGCCTCAGCAGCCGGGCGTGCGCGATCTGTGGAAGGTTGCGGTCCTCCAGGGTGATCTTGTCGAAGCGTCCCGAGGCAAGGTTCAGACTGTCCTGGATGGCGGTCTCGGCGGCCCCCGAGGTCTCCTCGCCCACCAGCTCACGCAGGTCGCGCTGGCGGGCGATGAACGACACGATCGGAATGGCCCGGCGTGAGTCCGCGCCCTCCACGAAGTTCGTGATCTTGTCCGCCTCGCGGGACACGAACCGCTGGTCGTGGATGCGGTTGGCGAGCCACAGGATCAGCTCGTCCATGAAGAGAATCAGACCGTCGTAACCGAGCGACTTGGCGTGCTCCGCGATCACCGCGAGCCCGGCATCCAGCGAGATGAACCCCTGCTCGTCCTCGGCCGCGTTCTTCGCGAACCCAGGGAACCAGGTAGAACTGGCATCGTGTACGAGCTTGGCGCGCAGCTCGGCGGGGGTGCTCGGGTTGACGAGGTCGAGGTTGACCTCGCCGCCGTCAAGCTCCTCGGCGGCGAGCGCGGTGTCGAGCAGATCGGGCGTCCAGGCGAAGGACTCGCCCCATTCGTCCTCGTCGCCACCGGCGGTGCCGGACACGTCCGCGTCCCCGTCGGCTCCGGCGAGCCCCTCGATGAACTTGTCGTCGCCCATCCGGATGCGGTGCGAGCGGATGTCGTCGAAGAGGGCGTCGGTTCGGTAGACCTGCGGGGTGGGGATGTTCTTGTCGCCGTGCAGTGCCTTGACGTGACTGACGTACCCGCCGAGCACGCGCTGCTCCAGGGACTTCGCCCCGAGCATGTGGTAGGGCACCAGCAGGAAGTTCTTCTGCTCGGTGTTCAGCCACTCGTGCTTGCCGAGTATCGGGTCGAAGTCCCGGCGGGAGAGGGCGGAGGGGTCGCGCCGCAGGATGGCATGCAAAACGGCCATGAAGTGGGACTTACCGGAACCGAACGATCCGTGGAGGTAGGCGGCCTTCGACGTGTTCCCGTCGAGCGCGGCCCTGATCAGCCGGAGCGCCTCGTCGAAGTTGTCGAGGAGCCGCTCGGTGACGACATAGTCCCGCAGCGCGTTCGCCGCGCCCTCCTCGGTGACCGCCTCGGCGAGCTTCAGGACGAAGTCGGAGGTGGAGATCGACGTCTTGATGTCGATGACGTCACGGAGGAGGGGGGCGGTGGCGGCGGTCGGGGCCATGTCTGTCTCGCGTCTCCTGGGGCCGGTTTTGATGTGTTGTGGCACATCTGGGGTCGCTCTGGGGCGGGCGCCTTGGGGCGGGGGCGGGTTTGTTGCTGAGTCCCAGGTCCAAAGGGCCGTATCAGATCGTAACCGGCAGGTATGACAGGGCGGAGGTGCGTGGGGTGGGGAGGGGCGGTTTTCGGGTGGCTGGGTGGCTGGGTGGCGAAGGGGCGGGCTGGGGTACCTGGCCCTTCGCCGGGCAGTTCTTCCTGAGGCCCTGTGACCGACCGTGGCCGGTGGTCACGAGGGAGGGGTCAGCCGAGCTGGGTGACGAAGGTCTGCCAGGCGTCGTGACCGAACACTATGACGGGGCCGGCGGGGCGCTTACTGTCGCGGACGGGGAGAAGGTGGGGGATGTTGTCGGCGATCTCGACGCACTCCCCTTGGCCGCCGCTGTAACTGCTGACTCGCCAGGCCGCTATGGCAAGGTCCGACGGGGCGACGCGAATGCTCTTCATGGTCTGTGCTCCTTGGCGATGCGGCGGATCAGCCCGAGCGATTCCGTGGGCGGCAAGGCCGACACGCGAGCGTCGTCGAAGAGTCTCCGGTAGTGAGCGACTTCGGACGCCTGCTCCATCCAGATGTTGCCGGTTGGATTCTCTGTCAGCACGAGATCCAGTGCCGACACCCGAGGAAAGCTCAGCAGCAAGTATGGGCCGACCATACTGGAGTGCGCACCGCGTGCGAACGGCAGTACCTGGACAGTGACGTTGGGTAGCTCCGCGATGGTCGCCAGATGTTCCAACTGGTCGTGCATCACGGCAGAGCCGCCGACCTTTTGCCGTAGCACTCCCTCGGCCAATACTGCCCAGAGTTCCAGAGGGTTGTCGTCAGTGAGCCGCTCCTGGCGGGCAACACGCACCTGAACGAACTGCTCGATCTGTTCTGCCGATTCCCAAGAGCGTGAGGCGACGGTGACGGCGCGGCTGTACTCAGGTGTCTGGAGAAGCCCCG
This sequence comes from Streptomyces sp. NPDC058665, assembly GCF_042714995.1. Taxonomy (NCBI): domain Bacteria; kingdom Bacillati; phylum Actinomycetota; class Actinomycetes; order Kitasatosporales; family Streptomycetaceae; genus Streptomyces; species Streptomyces sp. NPDC058665. The sequence goes on along the minus strand of NZ_JBHXRX010000003.1, from coordinate 171,594 downwards.
GGATCAACAGAGCTTGGAACGTCTTGACGCTGTCGCAGATGCTCTCCATCTCGATGTAGTCGCGGTACGTGTCTTCGAGCACTGACCTGTACTGAAGCCACCACCCTTCCCTGCGGCGCCGGTTGGCCTTGCGGGCCAGGGTTGTCAGCCGCTCGCGCAGGGCCGGCTCCTCCGTCCCGTATGCCTGCAACATCGCGGTGAGATCCGGGAGCCGAACCGCCACACGGCCGTTCTCGATCCGGCTGATCTTCCCCTTGGTGCAGTCGAGTGCGTCGGCGGCTTGAGTGGTGGTGAGGCTCGCCGCCTCCCGCAACTTACGGAGTTCGTCGCCGAGTTGGCGTCCCAGGACCGTTGATGGACTCGGCGGCACGTTGTTCGCAGGCATGCCACCACTTTGCAGCAGGTCAGACGTCGATGACGTGTCGTTAACTCGAAAGAGCGAAGATTGGCACCAATCGATTCGGCAACGTTGCAGATTCAGATGGTGGGCATCCAGTCTGGCGCATGGCGTGAGGCCGAACATCCCGGAGAGGGCACAGGGATCGGCCCATTGGCAGCGAGCGCAAGGGAGCGTCATGGCAGACCGCGACAGCTCGAACGAAGTGCACTTCCGGATCTCCCGCCACCCGCGGGGCGTGGGCCAGTCGCGGTCGATACTCCGGGACGCACTCGCGTGCTGGGGCATGGAGCAGGGCGTCACGGAGGCAGCGGAACTCGTGCTCTCCGAGTTGGTGACCAACGCGCTGCGGGTCCCGGTGCCGAGGGACCGGCAGGTTGGCGTGGGTTTCGTCTACGACGTCGAGGTCGGACTGCTGCACCTGGAGGTGAGCGACGCGGGGGCGGGGTCCCCGGAGTTGGGGTCGCCGGGGGAGGACGAGACGTGCGGGCGGGGCCTGCTGTTGGTGGACGCGCTGGCCGACTGGTGGGGTGTGCATGATCGGGAGGGTGGCATCGGAAAGACGGTGTGGGCGCAGTTCAAGGCGCCGCAGGCGGCGATTGCGCCGGTGGGTGGTGCAGTGCCAGCAGGGTGAGGGTGTGCCTGGGGCTTCGAAGTTGCTTGGTGGCGCGGGGAATTGGCGGCTGGGCCAGGGAGAACCTCGGTGGCGGTTGGTTACGAACGGTGGGTTCGGCCCAGATGCACCAGTCTCCATTGCGGCGGGCACCGGCGACCGCGCCACAGCGCCCGAGTGTGCTGCTCGGCCTCGGCCGTCTCAGGCGAACGCCCTGTCGAGGTCCAGCGGTTGATGCGCTGGTCCCCGACAGGGCATGGGCGGACTTCAGTTCTTTGCGGTGGTGCCACCAGCCCGGCCGCGCTTGGCGGGTGCGGGGCGCCAGGCGCGCAGGTCATCGTCGGTGAGACCGTGCTCGCCCTGGTGGACGGAACGGTGCCCGGCGAAGAAGGCGGCGGGGGAGCCGCTGTACATGGCGTCGAACTCGTTGTGCCACTGATCGAGCCAGGGCTGGAGTTCGAGCAGGCCGGCGAGGAGCGGGGTGATCTCCTCCGTGGTCAGCCCGTGCACGGTGAAGTACGTGGCGAGAGCTTGGGCCTGCTCCCGGTGGTCCCAGCCAGCCCACCCGAACAGCTCGGGGGTGCCGGAGACTGGCCCGGTCGCGTAGGAGATGAACCGCTCCTTGGGTACGTCCAGCTTGCCGCGCGCTCGCCAGTAGGACGGCTTGAGGAAGTCGGCGGAGGTGTACTTGGGCGGTACGGGAATGGAGTCCCGGATCTTCCGCTTCTCGGCCTCGCCCTCGGCAGAGTCCTCCTTGCGCTGAAGCTCCCAGACGTGCTCCCAATCCTGGCGCTTCTTCAGAGCGGCGGTCTTGTAGCGGAGGGCGGCGAGATAGGGGACGTGTTCGTCGGCGAGGAGCCCAAATACGACGGTGGCCAGCTCGGTGTGGGGCGCGTACAGCTCGGCGACGGATACGAAGTCCTCGTCGCGGGACAGGATGTCGGTGAGTTGGGACCGGGTGCGGATGGTGGGCTGCCCGTCCTCGTCGAACCAGTGCTCACGCTTCTCGATCCGGTCCAGCAGCCAGGACTGCAGGGCCTTCTTCTGAAGGGCATCCCACCCCTCGGTCGCCCAACGTCGCTTGTACTCGGGCCGCTCGATCATGCCGATGGCCCGGCTGGTCTCGATGACGTCGATGCGCTTCTGCACGACGGCCTTGTAGGCGTCGGACCACTGGGCGGGCAGCTCCGTGATGGGTGTGGAACCATGCCGCTTGAACCATTCCCCGGACGCCTCCCCCTTCTCCACCCGCCGAGCGAGCACAATCTCGAAGGCTCGCTCACCGAGGGCAAGTTCGGGAACCTCGGTTTCGGGGGCGCGCAGGTCTTCGACGTGAAGGCTGTAGAGGGAGTAGACCTGCCAGTCCAGCTCTTCCTGGAGGGCGATCATTTGGGCTCGGGCGGAGAGCCACTTGGCTTGGGCTGTGCGAAGAATAAGTGCGGTAGGGGTAGATGATTCTGCCGTAACTAGGGAATGTGGCGTTACGGCTGTGAGAGATTGCGCAAGAGAGTCCAATCCGCTACCGAGGGAGGTCGGATACCGGCTTGGGAGGGGGAGGCGCGCGAGATTGGCTCCTTTGTACTGGAAGCGGTTCTCCCAGGCCTCATCTTGAAATCCGCGCCCTAGCCCACTGCCGCCCTTGTTGTGACAGGACGCCTTCATCCAGTAACACACAGTGGAACTATTGAGAGCCCCGAGAAGTTCCAGGTGTCGCTCTTCGCTAGCATCCTTCTCGAGCTTGATAACTGGGGCGGTGTCCTTGAAAACTTTCTCACCGCGATCGAACGCGAAATGGTTGTGGGTCGCGATTTCGGGAACGCTGATAGAAAATGGGATCTCGTAGCGCGCCTTAAAAAACATGGAGTATTCAAACCATGCAAGGCCGCGCTCGAGCTGAGTTTTTCCGAAGGCTAGGCGGTTGCGGAGCAAGGACTTATAAGGCCAGAGTCCATGCTCGACTGGTTTGGCTGCCTTGGCTTTGAGGCTGCTGTTGGAATAAGGCCAAAATGAGATGGTTGGGTCTCCGGTCGAATAATCGCGGACTTCCATACCCTCCACGAGAGGTCTTTGTTGGTCTGATGGGACGTTCTTGCGGCGAAGATAACCGGCGCCGACCATGTAGGCGTCGTCCTCGCGTGTTACGGCGCCAGCCCCGATATCTGACGCCACTTTTCCCAACGTTGTTGGCGAAGCAGATGTGATTTCCTGCACAAGCTCAAGCGCGCCTGCTGTGAGGATCCATGGGTGCTTCTCGAAGTACCTGCTTCTTTCGAGGTCGTCAACTGATACCCACTGGCTGGCTGATCCGATTTTATCAATCTGGCTCTTGATTGCATTCCATACCAGTCCGTCCTCCCCGCGTGGCGGTTCGGATGGCTCGCCTTGGATGCTTCTTACTGTTCGGATCGTCTCTCCTCGCGCACCGCCAGCTCGCCTTCGCCCTACCAAGATCACCGTTGGTGTGCCGTGCCCCGGAATGTATGCGCCCGAAGTGTCGATTACTTCGGTAAGCTCCACTTTATGTGCGAAGTATTCTTGGATAAGGCTTTTCCCGAACTCTCGCTTCATGAACGAGTTCGCTGTAATCTGTCCGACCATCCCGTAGCCGCGACCGCCAGGTTCCCCTGTCTTTGCCAACTGAAAGAAGCGCTCTGCGAAAGGGACGGACAGTGCGTAGGCGCCGGAGCAGGACTTGTAAAGTTCTCGATATAGATCGTTGAGTTTCTTGTCCTGGACAGCAATATAAGGCGGATTCCCCACTACCACGTCATACCGCCCAACCTCAAGAATCCCCTTGAACTGCTCCTCGTGCACATCCTCGGTAGCGTAAGAAAACTCTGCCAGCTCGTCCTTCTGCTCCGCGCTGAACTCCAGCTCCCCCTGCCCCTCAACCCCCCGCACGCCGAATTCTAGCTGTCGAGCCTTGATCAGCGAGTCGCCCACCGCAAGGTGCACAGGCCAGTCATAACGCCCAGCCTCCGCCAGCGTCCGCACGTTCGCCGCCGCCATCGCGGCCATAAGCAACCGGAACCGCGCGATAGCCACCGCGAACGGATTCAGGTCGACCCCGTGAACAGAGTCAAGTGCGGCCCGCACCAGCTCATGCGGGTCCTTGCCCGGCACCTTGTCCGTCCACAGCTTCACCATCCGCTTGAACGCGCCCAGCACGAAGTGGCCGGACCCGCACGTCGGGTCGATCATCTTCAACTCGCCAAAACGGGAGCCCAGTTCACGCACCACCGGATTCATCGTTCGGTCCAGGATGAACTTCTCCACGAACTCCGGCGTCTGAAGCAGCGCATACGTCTTACGGGCCGCCCCCGACAGATCCTGGTACAGGTCACCCAGGAACCGCGTGTCCCACCCCTCCGTACCGTCAGCGTTCAGCGGGTCGGTGAAGTCGTGGATCAGCCGACCGTCCTCGTGCCTCTCCCTCCAGAACTCCACCAGTGAGCGAGCCCCAGAGTGCGACAGCGGAATCTGGTACAGCGGATTGTGGCGGCCGTCGAAGAGCAGCTTCCCGGCCTGCCCCGCGCCCAGTTCCGAGAACGCACGCTCCAGCCACCCCCGGAAGGTGGGGTCGGCGCCCTCGGAGTCGTCGGCCACGTACTGCGCGTACCGCGCCTCCGCCAGGTCCTGGCGCTCTTGCTCCGCACCCGCGAGATACGGCTCGGGAATCAGGCGGTTGTCCTCGCAGAACCGGACGAACACTGTGCCCAGCACCCACGCCACACCAACCTGGGTGACCCGCTCCTTGAGCCACTCGTTCCAGGTCGCCGCCGTACGCTCCAGCTCCCGCGCCCGGTCGTACTCGGCCCGCAGACGCGCGCCCACCTCGGGCACGGCCTTGACCTGCTCGGTGAGGTCCACCTCGACCGCCTTGACCCGCTTGATCAGGTCGGCCAACAACGCCTTCGACTTGCGGTCGATCACTTCGTCACGTCTCCACTCGTCGCTCGTACACCCGCCGACCGAGCCACGCCCACCGCGCCACCCGTTCCAGAAGCCATGCCAGTCACGGCACTCCCCCCACCGGTCACACCGGCCCCACCACTACTCCGCCACCTGCCCCGACGCCGCCCTATGCCGATTCCCCACCCACGAGTCCGGCAGCACGATCCACTCACCCAGCCCCGCCTGATACGGCACCGCGGTCGTCCCCAGCCGAGGCGGACGCGTCGGGTCGCTCTGCGGACACAGCAGCCACAGCCCCCGCCCGCCGCGCCGGGACCGCTCGGCCAGCCGGTCGAGGACGCCCATCGCGTCGTACCGGCCCAGCACTCCCGCGTCGGACAGCAGCAGCGGCCCGCCACCACTCACCGAGCCTCCCGCGCCCCCGCCCAGCAGCAGGTCACCCAACCGCGGCTCCACCACACCCCAGGCCGTCCGCGTGTACTCCGCGAACTTCATGGCTCCCCGAGACCCGGGCTCCGCCACGTCCGCGCGCACCAGCGTCTCCCAGGTCGGCTTGGGCCGCTGGTCGACCAGTTCATGCAGGGCCCCCAGGAACAGCTCGGTCACCGAGACGACTCCGGCCTCGAAGCGGTCGCCATCCAACTCCTCTACCGCCGCGCCCGCCAGAGCCGTACGTACCGTCAGCACCCGGAACCCGTCCCGCCGGGATGACGACGTCAGACGTTCCTCCGCCGCGACCGCCCCGGCCAGCTCCGTGTCGTCGGCGTACCGGTGTGCCGCGATGGTGCCGGTGGCCACGCGGCGGGCGCCGGAGGACAGGAAGCTCGACGCGTCCGCCAGTTTGCGCGGTAGGTAGCGCGATGTCCGGGTGCCGGAACGGGTCGACAGTTCCAGGTCGAAGCCCGCCTCCCGCAGAGCCGTCGTCAGACGGCCGCCCTTCGGGAGTTCGTGGCTTCCGCGATGGTCCAGCAGTTCCGGGAACCGTGCCCGTACGCGCTCGTGGACCTCGTCCACCGTCAGGCCGGGCTGACGGGCGCGTTCCAGGTCGGGGATGACGCGGACCAGGCCCGCCTGGGTGAGCCGCAGCGCCCGTACGAGGGGCAGGTCACGCGGGTAGATCTCCAGGCGCGGGGTCGCGGCGGCGTTGCGGGAGGCCGCCGCCGCCAACTCCGCCGTGCGGCGCTCGTCCCAGTCGACGACCGCGCTCGGCGGTGGGACGGCGCCCAGCTCGGACAGGACCGTCGCGGCGGTCGGCAGCGTCGGCTGCTTCGCCAGACGGTCGGCGACCCTGCCCAGGCGCTGGGCGTAGTCGAGAAGGCCGGGCGCCGACGGCGTCTCGGGTGCGTCGTCCTCGCCGACCTCCAGGGCCAGCAGGCCGGCGCCCATGGCCTCGTCGGACGCCTCGCGGTTGGGAGCGTGCCGGAACTCGCTCTCGTCCGGTTTGAGTTGCTCCACCTCGACCACGGCGCGTACCGCCGCCAGGGCCAGGGCCCGCCGCTGTTCCCGCTCTTCCAGCTGCGTGCCCCGGCGTACCACGAGTGCGTCGGCGATCTCGGCGGCCGAGGCGACCCGGCCCAGGTCACGCAGTAGTTCCAGGACTTCGGCGCGCAGGGCCTGAACCGCCGGGTCCTTCTTCCACCGTCCGCGCTGGGTCTTCAGCATCTGCGGGATACGGCCCGCCGAGAGGCCGAGGGCCGTCGCCACGTCCTTCTGCTTCGGCCACACCCCGATGTCGGGCAGCTCGCCGCGCTCGTCGGGCAGGCGCAGCAGCAGTCGTACCATCTCGCACTCGTTGCGGTTCACCTCGTCCTTCTTCAGCTCGGGGACGAAGACCGTGGCCAGCGCGTCCAGACTGACCGTGCGCAGGGCGGCTGCGGGAAGGGAGCCGGCGCCCCCGCTCGCCACCAGGGCGTGTGCGACATCGGCCTCGGCCTGCGTCAGCTCCTCCTTCGCGGCCTTCCGGCCCTCGGGAGTCAGCGGCGCGGTGGGGCGCTCCGCGAGCTGTCGGCGCCACTGCTTGATCCGGCCCAATACTTCCTTGCGGGTCTTGGCGCCCAAGCCGGGGGCGTTGACGAGCTGGCGCTGGCTGTAGTCGAGCAGCCCGCCGACCGTGTTCACGGGAAGGCCGTACACGAACGACTCGGCGGCCGGGCTCAGACCCGAGGCCGAGACCGGCGTGTCACGGTCCGCGTGACCGGCCAGCCGTTCGCGCTGCTGCTCGGCGGTCTCCTCCTCGGCGGCGTCGATCACCGGCTCCGCGCGCGCTGCCACACCGTCCGAAGCGGTGGCTTCCGTGGCCGCAGCCGCCCTGCCCGGGGTGGTGGGCACCGCACGCAGGCGCCGGGACGAGGGCTTCGCCTCGTCCATCGCCAGGAAGACCCGCTTCCAGGCGTCCCGCATCGGCTTGAGATCCCTGAATCGCCGCATCGCGTCGCGGTGCAGCGCCTGCTGGAAGAACGTCTCCAGCCCGTCGCGTACCGCCGGGTCGAAGGCGTCGACGGCGATCGCCGGATGCGGCTCCTTCTCCGGATCGGTCTGCCGGGCCGACACCCGGCCCCCGCCCCATAGCGGCAGCTCGCCCGAGGCCATCTCGTGCAGGGTGACGGCGACCGCGTACCGCTCGGCCTGGGCGTCGTACACGGAGCGGTCGGTGAGGTCCCCGATGAACGGGTCCAGATAGCCGTCCGTGCCCGCCCCCGTCTCCTTCACCGGGTAGCCGGCCAGCGAGAAGTCGATCAGCACCAGCTCACGGGTACGGTTCGGGCGGACCCGGATGGCGATGTTGTCCGGCTTGATGTCCCGGTGCCATACGCCCTCCCCCTCCAGGAAGTCGACGGCGCCGAAGAGATAGTCGCCGTACGCCTCCAGCTGGTCCACGGTCAGCCGGCCGGACTCGCGCAGCTGACGGGCGACGGTCTCCTCACGCCGCCTGGTGCGGGAGGCGCCGGGAGCGGACACGTCGGCCTCGCGCTCGTCACCGACGTACTCAAGGACGAGGACTGTGCGGTCCGCGATGCGCTGCGGCTCGGGCTTGATGAGGCGGATGATGCGGGAGTCGGGGCGTAGCCGCCCCATGACCTCGGCCTCGCGCTCCAGCACCTCACCGCAGCGGTCCGACACCGCGACCTTCAGGACCGCGAGGGACTTGGAGAGCCGTACCTCGGGTCCGGCCGTCAGGTCCCGCACCAGGAACGCGCGGCTCGTCGAGCCCGTCCCGAGCCGGCGTCTGACCTCCCAGCGGCCCGTCAGTACGTCGCCGGCGACCGCCTCAAGGGGGTCCTTCTCGGGTTCAGGTTCCGGCTCAGGCTCAGGTTCGGCCGGAACCGGAACCGGCGGTGCCGTCGGGCGGGCGGGCTCGGTCAGGGTCTCTTCGACGACCTCCAGCATGTCCAGGAAGTCGTCCACCGAGGTCAGCCGGTCGTTGAGGCTGTAGGCCGTGGCCAGCTGAACCAGCTCGTCGATGTCGTCCGACAGTCCGTCGACCACGGCACTGGGCCGCAGTCCCTCGCCCGCTTCGAAACGGGCCACCAGCTCGGCCTGGCTGGCCGCCGGAGCCCTGCCGGTGGCCAGCAGGTAGGCGAGGACGCCGAGGCCGTAGACGTCGAGCGTGACGGGGTCGGCCTTCGGCGCGGTCAGTTCCGGTGCGAGATACGGGTCCGCGCCGTCCGCGAGGTGCGCGCCCGCCCGGGAGAACGTGGTCGGCGCGAACCGCTCACCGCCGCCCGAACCGGCGTCGCGCTGCACAGCGACCTGCCAGTCCGAGATCTGTACGTAAGGGTTGAGCCAGCCCCCCTCCTCGCCGTCCGCTCCCGCGACGCGGCCACGGGGCCGGGGCATCACATGGATCGCTCGTGCGGCCAGCGTGCGGTGGTAGATCCGCCGGCCGTGCGCCGAACGCACCGTTTCCGCCAGCTGCCGTACCAGCGCCATCCTGGTCAGCACGTCGAGCTTGTCGCCGTACTGCGCGAGGTACTCGTCCAGCCGCAGGGTCCGTGGGTCGTAGTCGAAGATCAGCGCGGGGCCCGCCGGATGCCCGGACGGGTCGTACTGCTTCAGCTGTACGACACCCGGGTGCCGGAAACGCCGCAGCACCGCCGCCTCGCGCCGAGCCGCCCGCTCCACCGAGGCGCGCTGCTCGGTGTCCGAGCCCCGCTCGCGCAGATAGACCCGGACCCGGGCAGCCTCGGGCAGTTCGCTGTGCCGCGCCAGATAGTCCGCCCAGGTCGGTCCCGAGTCGAACGACTTCCGGTCGAGCTGGTAGGGCCCCACTCGGTACTCGGCGTCACTGGGCGCGATGCCGATCCGCCGCAGGGCGTTCGCGAGGGCGCGTGACTTCGGGGCGTCGATCCGGCGGCGTTCCTCGAGGGGCGGGCGCTCCAGCATCTCGGCGAGCTGCCGCACCGTGAACAGACCGTGCTGGTCATGCGCGGGCAGGCGGTTGCGCAGCGAGGAGTCGGTGAAGCACACGGCCTCCGACACCCACACCGACACACCCTCACGGCGCAGCAGGGAGGCCAGCTCCTTGGCCTTCCGGTTCGCCAGGTGCAGGGGATTGCCGTGGGAGACCTGCCGGCCGCTCGGCTGGGTCTGCAGCCAGGACCCGTTGCGGGACTCGACCGAACCGTGCCAGTCCTTCAGCTCGATCAGGTGCACCCCGCCCGGGGCGATGACAAGAAGGTCAACCTCACGGACGTGGCCGGTGCCTGCGGTGAAGGTGAAGTTGGACCAGGCATGCCAAGGGTCGTTGTTCCTGTCCCGGAGCTTCTCGCGGATGGCCGTCAGACCGCGCCGCTCATGCTCGAACTGGGATTCCGTGACCGTGACCCACCGGCCGTCCCGCATACGTGATCCCCGCTTACCTTGCCCAGCCGCCCCGACCTATGGTGCCCGGACGGCGAAAATCGCCCCTCGCATGCTACTGGGCGTGTACGGCCGGTGCGGCTGCCCTGCGCACATACGGCCCCTGGACAACGCCAGAAGCTGCCTGGTCCCAGGGGCCTTGGCCTGCGCATTCCGGCCCTGTGACCGGAATTGCGCCCTTTCGGTACGCATCACCCCAGCTCACCCTGGTCCCAGACTGCCGCGGGGCAATGTGGAGGGGGCCACCATGTCCGGACCGCTGTACGTTCCCGTCCTGCCCATACGTACGCACGCTGTGGCTGCGGTCAAGGATCTCTCCTCGCCGATCCGTGACCGGGCGGCGCCCCTGTGGACGTTGCCGGTCATGACCGCCGAGGACACCGACGAACTACGGCTGTCGGTGGACAAGGAACTCCGGCGGGTCGCGGCCGTACAGAAATACACCCCGGCTTGGCTGGACGCCCCGCACGCGGACCTCAGCGAGCCCGCATACGCGGATCTGCTCCCTTCGTACTGGTCCCACACAGCGCTCCGGCCGGTCACCGACCCGGACTTCCCCGCAGCCCACCAGGCGGCGGCCACGGCCAGTGCCCGCGACGGCGGCAACGGACTCGGCATACGCGTACGGCTGCCCGGCACCTGGAACGACGAACTCGCCGACCGCACCGCGGTCCTGCTCGCCCGGACGGGTCCCGAGGTACGGGTGGACCTCCTTCTCGACCTTCAGACGGTGCTCCCCAGCCGTCCCGACGCGGGAAAGGAAGCGCTGCGGGCACTCGACGCGCTGGTGCCCTTGGCCTCCTGGCGCACTGTTGCCACGCTCGCCGGTGGCTTCCCGGACGACGTCGATGGGCTGCTCGACCGAGAGCGGGGCGAGGCCGACCGCGCCGACTGGGACACGTGGCACGAGATACGCGCAAGTGGGCGGTTGTACGCGGAGTTCGTTCGGTACGGCGACTACGGCACGCAGCCCGCCCGCAACCTCGGCAGGGCGGCGGACGACAGCGACCGGTCGAGGTTCGGGCTGCTTCGGTACACGACGGAACGCTCTTTCCCGCTAGCCCGGTTCTGGGCCGAGAAACGGGGCGAAACCGGTGTCACCCGGGAGGCGGCCCGCTGGATCACCGAACTGGCGGACTTCCGAGGCGAGGGGGCGAGCAAAGGCGACCTCTGGTATCAGCAGTGCGCCCGGACAACTGGTTCCAAGGGCACGGGCAACGCCGGGACATGGAACCAGGTCGGCAACGTCCAGCACATGACGTACGTTGTCCGCTGCCTGGCAGCCGGGGACGCTGTTCGTCCTTGAGGGCGGCAGTGGTCAACAACTGCCCAGTGCCTTGCGCAGATCGTCCGTGAACGACCTCCAGGACGCGAGCTGCCTGACCGGCCCTTCGCGATCCAGCATCTGCAGGAGCCGCGCGCGGTTCGCCGAGAAGCGGGCCTGGAGCTTCTGCAGTCCGCGCCCCTTTTCCCCGCTCGCCGTGGCGATCGCCTGTTTGAGCAGGGCCTTGGGGTCCCTCGCCGATTCCGCCTTTGCCGGTTTCGGGAGGTCGAGTGCCATCCTGCCGTTGGGGTTGCCTGCCACTTCGCGGATCGCTGACTGGTCGAGCAGCAGCCATGCCTCCAGCATCCGAACGGGGATCGCCGGGACATGCGCCAGGCCGGGGCTCACCGCAGCCACCGCTTCCGCGATTTCGCTGCGGCGGTGGTCCGGGGGTTCGCGATCCGAGTCACGGTGGATGACGACGAGGTCGTATGCGTGCCCGCTGTCGCTGAGCTGCTGGGCGGCTCGCAGTTTGCCTTCGACACCGGGACCAGGTTTGTTCGGCAGGCGGTTCAGGTCGGGGACCGTCACCAGGATCTGCCTGCCCAGGTCCCCTGCGATCCCCTCGATGTGGAAGCGCAGGCCCGTGTCACTGGATCCCTCACACAGGTAGAGGGCACGAATGGTCACGACGCGCTCTCCTCCAGAGTCAGGCGGGCCTCGGGCGGCACTGTGAGATACGCGAGGATGTCGGCCTTGGTGCCGTAGCCCTTTCCTGTGCCACCGGCGCGCCAGGTATCGGCCAGGGGACGCAGCCGTAGACCGCGCGCGGCCTTGCCATCGACCCCCGGGACGGTGGTGGTGTCGGCGATCAGCAGGTCAGCCGGATCGACGAGCTGTACGACGCCCGGTGAGTGCGTGTTGATCAGAACCTGCCGGAAGGGGTTGTCCTGGTCCACAGGCAGGGAGGGATCCACGGCCAGATCGCGTACCAGGTCCACCATCGCGGAGAGGTTGGCCGGATGGATACCGTTCTCCGGCTCTTCCATGCAGAGCAGACCGTGCACCTGCGGGTCCTCCAGCAGGACGCACAGGGCGAGGAAACGCAGCGTCCCCTCCGACAGGCTGCGGGCCGGCAACACCATGCCGTCGATCTCGTGGAGCTTGATCGTCAGTAGCTCACGGGTGTCGTCGGCCTCCACGTGCAGTGTCCTGACGTGCAGTCCCGAGAGGTCCGACAGACGCCCCGCGACTCGCGAGTAGATCCGCGCGGGATCGTCCGGCGACTTCCTTCGCGCGATCCGGTCCAGGCTCCGTGGCAGATGCAGGCCGTCGGGCTGCATCTCGCTGGGGTCCGTATAGCGGTCAGAGGTGCGCAGTGCGGAGGGTTCGAGGGCAAGCCGTCGCCAGGACTGCATTTCCCGCCTGGCGGTCAAGATGGTCGGGTCGTCGTTGCGGTTGACCGTGGAGAGCATGGTCTGCGGCGCACGGCTCGCGGGTGCGGGACGGGGCTGGCCTCGGCGGCTGCCGTCGGCATGAATGCTGACGACGGCGTCGCCCGTTTCAAGGGACGTGGAGATGTAGGGGGAGTTCGAGCGGCGACCGCGGACCACGGCGTTGCGGAAGTCCGCGGCGCGGTGCGGGAAACGCAGATGTGACAGAGCCTCACTTGGTCTGATCCGGCTGAGATCCTCGTACCGCAGTGTCAGCCTGCCGCCACGCTCACCGCCCTGCGGTGGTTGGTATCCGAGGTGGACCTCATAACGGAGGAACGTGGACGTCGGCTCGGCCAGCCTGCCGAAGTCGTCCTCGGCTTCGCCTGGGACGATCATCTCCGCGGCGAACTTCATCAGGTACTCGCCGTCCGCATAGCCGTTCCAGAACAGGTCGCGCGCGTCACCGTGCAGCGTGCCATGGGTCCCGCGGACGGCTTGGGCGGCCTCGATCATGGAGTGGTCGGTGAGCAGGCTCAGGAACTGGATCGCGTCGAAGACATTCGACTTTCCCGTGCCGTTCTCTCCCGCAATACAGGTGAAGGGGCCGAACTCGACCCTGAGATCCAGAAGGTTCTTGAATCCACTGACTTCGAGACGTGTCAGCATGTGCCCCCCGTCGGTCCAACCCTGGCGCGCCCGTGCAATGCGTGGTAACCGGCTGCGTCCAGGGCCGCCGGTGCGCACAGGAATGATAGAGCGTCAGACCTAGACGGGCCGCGCGCGTCCGGCTGTGAACCGCGACGGAACCGGGGTGTCGGCCGGAGAGCTGGCAGGATGTATCCGACGAGACAGTGGATCGTGGACGTCAACGACGTACGGAGGAGAGGTTGCCGCTGTGCCTCCGACTGACGGAGCTGATTCGGAGACGTCCTCGCTGGACAGGGCCGCGCTTGTCGTGGGCATGCGCAAGCAGGTTCGGGCGCTGGAGATGGACCTCCGCGAGCGCAGCGACGACATCGACCGGTATCGAGACCGCCTCCGGGGCATGTACGAGGATGCGCGGGCAACGGGTCGTACGGCTGCCACGTACGGTGCCTGGCGGGACGAGCGCATCACCCAGACGGCGGTGGCATGGGCCCTTGGCACGGTGTTTGTGCGCTTCTGCGAGGACAACGGACTCATCGACCGGGTCTTCATCGCAGGGCCGGGACAGCGGCTGGTGGAGGCTCAGGAACAGCAGGACGCCTACTTGGCTGGGCACCCTGGAACCAACGACCAGGACTGGCTGGCGGAGGCGTTCACCTATCTGGCGCGGGCGCACGTGGCGATGGCCCGCATCTTTGACAGGGCGCACAATCCCGTGTGGGATCTGGCACCCTCTCCGCAGGCCGCGGCCGAACTGATTGAGTTCTGGAGGTGGCGGCGAGGCAATGACGGCTCCCTTCGATACGATCTCACTCACACGGAACTCGACACCGAATTCCTTGGCGACCTGTATCAGGAAATCAGCGAGACGTCACGAAAAGCCTATGCGCTGGTCCGAACACCGAATTTCATCGTGGACTTCGTCCTGAACCTGACCGTCGATCCGGCCATCGCGGAATTCGGACCCCGGGGATTTCGCGGGATCGACCCGGCCTGTGGATCGGGGACGTTTGCGCTTGGGCTCTTCGAGCGGCTTCTGGATGCCTGGCGAGCGGCGGAACCCGCAACCCCCGATCATGAACTCATCCACCGGACCCTGGACTCCGTCCATGGCTGCGACGTCAACCCGTTTGCCGTGACCATCACCCGGTTCAGGCTGCTGATGGCTGCTGCGCGAGCGAGCGGCTGCAGGGTGCTGAGTGAGCTGCCGGAGCACGTGATCAATGTGGCGGTGGGCGACGCACTGCTGGACGGGCGGGGTGCTTCGGGAAGATCGTCGCTGTTGCTCCACGGGGGGAGCGGGAGTGCGAGGACAGTGGAAGACGTCGATGAATTTTCCGAGTCGTGTGATCTTCTGGGTCGGAATTCTTATCATGCCGTTATTTCGGAACCTCCCTTCATTTCTGCGCGCGACAAGGCGAAAAGCGTGGCATACCGGGAGGCCTATGAAATGGGTTCCGGGATGTCCCCGCTCTCGGTCCTCTTCGCCGAGCGCATGTTCCAGTTGGCAGTCGGGAAATCTGGCGGAACCTCCGCTGGTTACGTCGGTCAGTACACGTCCAGTTCCTTCGCCACGCGTGAATTCGGCGAGAAGCTGATCGAGGAGTTCCTTCCACGCGTCGCACTGACTCACGTCATCGACACCTCTGGCGCTTACGTACCGGGCCACGGGACCCCGACGCTGATCCTGGTCGGCCGGAACGACCCGACCATGCGCGATACCCGGGTGCGGTCGGTCCTCGGTGTGCGTGGTGAGCCGGCGATGCCGACAGATCCTGCAGAGGGGATCGTGTGGAAGGCGATTCTCAACCAGATCGACCAGCCCACCAGCACCTCGCAATGGGTGAGCGTCCAGGATGAACCACGAGAGCGCTTCTCCCGCTTCCCATGGACGTTGGCGGGCGGTGGAGCCGCGGACGTCATGGACGTACTCGCGCGGGCACCCCGACGGTTGGCAGACGCGCTCGCAGACTCGGTTCGATTTGCTGCGGATCCAGGTCAGCGAGAGGTCTTTGCCCTTGGTCGGCCCTGGTTCGCCCGGCATCCCGACTCTGCCGGACTCGGCCTCGGCATGGTCACCGGGGAGACCGTACGAGACTGGCGTGCGCAAGTGTCGACGGTAATGTTGGCTCCCTACCACCAGGACGACTCACCGCGCCTTATCGACCTTCGCGCCTCATGGGGGCGCCACCTCTGGACGATGCGAGCCGTCCTCCGGGTGGCTCCCGGAGCGCGGGAACCACTCCGCACCGGGCCGTGGTGGACCTGGAGACGCTGGTCTCCGGGATCCAACCAGGGACTGGTGATCACGTTCGCGGCGATGGCCACGCACAATCACTTCGCCGTCGCATCCGACACCAGGGCGTACAACAGGACCGCACCCGTGCTGCGGCTGTCCCCGGACGCAGGCGAGCACGAGAGCATCGCTCTGCTGGGAGTACTCAACTCGTCGACGGTCTGTTTCTGGCTCAAGCAGACCGGTTCCACCACTGGGTTCGACGGACTGGGCACATCCTCGCCAGGTGAGGAATGGGCACGGACCCACCGTTTCGCTGCGAAGTCTCTCCTGCGGCTTCCGCTGCCGACGGGAACTCCACTCGTCCGAGCGCGGAAACTGCACACCCTGGCCGAGCGCCTTGACGCCCAAGAGCCGAGCACTGTCTGTTCACAGGAACATCCGCCCACCCGAAAGGCTCTGGATGCGGTCAGGGCAACCCGCGAAGAATCACACCATCAGATGGTCGCTCTTCAGGAGGAACTGGACTGGGAGGTCTACGGCGCCTACGGCCTGCTCTCCAGCGATGAGCAGGCACGCTTGATCACCACCCTCAATGCGCCGCCGCCCTCGCTTTTGCTGGGCGAGCGAGCCTTCGAAATCGTGCTGGCACGCAGGGTCGCCGCAGGTGAGGCTTCGGACTCGTGGTTCGTGAGACATCGGGCAACACCGATCACCGAAATCCCGCAGCACTGGCCGGCTGCCTACAAGAAGGTTGTGCAGGCCAGAATCGACGCCATCGAGTCCCAAGGCGCCATCGCCGTCATCGAGCGCCCGGAATACAAGCGGCGATGGTTGCTGGAGCCATGGGATCGACGCGAGAGACAAGCGCTGCGTACCTGGTTGCTCGACCGCTGCGAGGACGCACGACTCTGGTTCGAGCAAAGGAACGGAGCCAAGTACCCTCGTCCTCGGACGATTGACCAACTCGCACGGGATCTGGGCAGCGACGCCGCATTCCGTTCCGTGGCCGCGCTCTATGCGACCGACCACCTCGGGAAGCGGGACGCGCCCCTTCATGACGTGGTGGCGGCGGTCGTGGCCGACGAACACGTGCCCTACGCATCCGCGCTGACGTACAGGGAATCGGGACTGCGTAAGCGAGCTCAGTGGGAGCAGGTGTGGCAACTACAGCGCAACGAGGACTTGATGGGTGAGGCACTGGGCATCCCCGTCCCGCCGAAGTTCACGGCCGTCGACTTCCAGCGCACCTCGTACTGGTCGCTTCGGGGCAGCCTGGACATTCCACGGGAACGCTTTGTCTCCTATCCTGGCGCCGATCCTGAGGAAGACAGTCTGCTGATCGGCTGGTCCGGCTGGAGCGATGCGGACCGTGTTCTCGTGCTACTGGATCTGGTCGGCGCACTACGGCAGCAGCCTCACCTGGGCGTCCACCGGATCGCTCCCCTGCTTGCCGAAATTCAGGAACTGATCCCCTGGGTACGCCAGTGGAGGGACTCGACAGGGTTGGGGGCGGACCTCGATCGCGCCGAGACCTACCAACGCGAACTCGACGACCTGCGCGCCGCTCTTGGGCTCAGCGCTCATGACCTCGCCTCTTGGCGGCCGCGGAAGGCCGCTCCAAGAGGGAAGTGATCGGCGATGCGCGAAGCCTCAGGGACGGGGGAAACCCATGAGCACCTTCGCGGAGACGAACCTCAAGACGCCGGTCGACGCCCGTTCCTGCGGGCGCGGGCTCGGATACGAGGACCGTGGGCTGTGAGCGGGACAGTGCCACGGCTGCTCATACATCGCCCCTACGCAGGGCACTACACGAGCACGGGCGCCTCAACCTCGGACGTCGGCTGCGTGAGCTCCCGAAGTTTCTCCCGGGTCTCCGGGTCCGTCGAGTAGACGATCGCGCCAATCATGCCCCGGGTCAGCAGCACCTTGTAGGTGTTGCGGATGAGGCGGCCGATGTCCGCGTCCGAGGTCGCCTTCGTGAAGGACGGGTCCTTCGAGGCGGACCGGTCCGCGAACCAGTGGTCCGTTCGCCACACCAGATCGGGGCCGATGATCACGCCGGCCCAGTCGTACTCGAAGCCCTGAGCGGTGTAGACGCAGCCGATCTGGCCGAAGCCTGCCGGGTCGGTGGCCCAGAGGGGAGCAGGCGGTGCCCCCAGCCGGGACCGGTCGCCGTACACGTTCCATGGGCGGGCCCACTCGCCGATGACGACGTCGGTGGGCAGTGTCGCCATCTCCGGAGTGACCTTGGTGGTCCACTTCCAGCAGTAGCCGGCGGACATCCGGGCACCATAGCCCTCTTCGCGGCGTGCGACGAGGAAGTCCTCCAGCTCCTTGGGACTTTCGGCGGTCAGCAGCTCGAACTTGCCGTCCGGCTCCCACTGGCCGGGCGTGGCGCCTTCCAGGCCGAGGAGGTCGACGACCCACTTCTCGTACGCGTCACTGCCGCCGCACCGAAACTGGCTGTCCAGCTCCACCACTGTGCAGTCGAGGCCCTGTTCGGTGGCAGCCCGCTTGATCTCGTCCTTGGTTCCCATCTCGCCGGG
Source organism: Streptomyces sp. NPDC058665 (assembly GCF_042714995.1). NCBI lineage: Bacteria > Bacillati > Actinomycetota > Actinomycetes > Kitasatosporales > Streptomycetaceae > Streptomyces > Streptomyces sp. NPDC058665. The sequence goes on along the minus strand of NZ_JBHXRX010000003.1, from coordinate 153,679 downwards.
GCGAACCACCTGGTGCTGGTCAAGGAGAAACACAGGCACTCGAGCCGCGTCGATCAGTTCCGCCACCTGGGGGCGGCCGGTGCGGAATTCGGCCTTGGTGTAGCGGTTGGCGGAGGTCTTCCGGAGGCGGTGGGCCTCGTCGCAGATCAGTACGTCGAGGTCGTTTGGCTCCGCGTCCATGAAACTGTTGAAGTACTTGAACAACTGCTGCACTTCACGCTTCTTGGCCCCCGCCACCCTGCGCATCGTCTTGGTGAACGACTGCGACCCGGTCGCGTGCAGCGCGGACACCCCGCGCCGGTACAGCTCCCCGAGCAGCGACATCGCGATCACGCTCTTGCCGGAGCCGGGACCACCGGTCACCACGACCACCTGCTTGTGGTTCGACTGCTTGGCCTTGCGTACGGCGGACATCACCTGCTCGTAGGCGGCCCGCTGCTCGGCGATGAGCACGAACTGCTCGCGGTCGCGGATCTCGGCCGCTGCGACGGACATCAGCTGCTTGGAGGGCCGAACCTTGGCATCGAGCAATACGTCCGCGGCTTGCGCCCCAGGCTTCGCGGCGAGTCGTGAGCGCAGAAAGTTCAGGAATGCGCCGCGCTGTTCGCCGGTGTACATCCGGCCTCGCAAGTCCTCAGCGACGGCCCGCAGACCGGCGGCCCCGAACTCGGTGGCGTTGTGCAGGTATGCCACACCGGCCAGTGACCTGGGCATCAGCTCCAGCGCGCCGTTGAAGGACAGCAGGTACTCGCAGTAGCCTCGTACCTGCTCGATCGGGTTGAGCACGGGCTGCGCGTAAGCGTCGATCCGGCACAGCAGTGGCTCGTCCTCCTCCGGATAGGCCGCGCTCCACTGCTTAAGCTCCACGACGACGTACGAGGGCTCGCCCGTGACAGGGTGCACGCCGGCGAGTACGGCGTCCGCACGCTTGCTGGTGAGGGGGAGGCTGTACTCGATAAGGACCTCGACCTCGTCGAGCCCTGCCTCGATGAGTGCGTTGACCAGTGCCGGGAGGCTGCGTTCCCAGGACCGTATCTCTGCCCCTGCGGGCCTCCGGCCGTGCTGGTGGCGGAAGTTCTCGGTCAGATGCAGCGCCAGCGACCCTTCGAGGATGCGAGCGGCCACGGATGCCGCGGACTCACGGAACAGCAAGAAAAAGCCCCCATGCAGCACGAAGAAGACTCGTGCGGGTGGGGGCATGTCCTCCGATTGTCCGCGCAAAAGGCGGATCAGGAAGCCCGTCGGGCCGCTGAGATGGTTCTCGTCATCCTAGGTCAGTGCCTGGAGCACAAGGAGCGGATCGCAAAGAGGGGACGGAGCAGACGGAGGCCGTCTGGGGCAAGAGAAGGCTCGCCCGTTAACCCTGCTGGCCGCGGGCGGCGGCCCGGCGTGGTCAGGTGGCCGTCACGCCTCCATGTGGCCTGACACGCGCCAGGCGTCGTACATGTCGGCCTGACGATGCCGCGTCACCCCGTGGAGGCGACGAGTCCGTCCAGGATCTGCTCCAACAGGCTGTTGTCGCCGAGGAAGCTCTTTGCCGAGGCGTCCTCGTCGTGCCGGGGGTCTAGGGGAGACCAGTTGAGGTCGTATCCGGCGTCGGCGCTGAGTTGGGCCAGAAACGCCCGCTGGGCGCGGCCGTTGCCCTCGCGGAACGGGTGGAAGACGTTCAGGTGGCCGTACAGTCGGCCAGTCGGATGACGAATTCCTGCCGCGGGAGATCCCGCAGATGGGCGGCGGAGGCGAAGCGGCCGAAGATCTCTCCGGCGTAGGGCACCAGGTTGTTTGCAGGGCAGGACGGTGTGCGTTTGGCGATGTTCACGGTGCGTAACTCGCCTGCCCATGCATAGATGTCACCGAAGATCGTGGCATGGAACGCTTGGAGATGGCCGAGGTCGTACGCGCCGGGCAGAGGGCGTTCGGCGAGCATGACGAGGCGCGCCCTGGTGATGTCCGCTTCCGCTGCCGCGAGCAGCTGGTGGTCGGTGATGCCGAGATTGTTGCGCAGCACGCCGTTGGGCATGGTGTACGGATCGTTCACCCTGCTCGCCGCTCCGAAGTCTGTTGGTGGCGGGCGATCGCGCGGGCGACAAGGGTGTCCGCGTCGAGGTCGCCCTGCACGTATGCCTCGGTGTCGCGGTCTGAGGCATGGGACGCCTGGAGCCCCTCGGCCTCGATGGAGCCGGTGGCAGAGGCGACGGCCGCACGTCGTGCCGCTCGGCCGCTAAGCGCCTCGAACGCCTCGACGGACAGGAGGACGCCTTGGGGCTTGCGGTGGGCGCCGATCAGGACCGGGTCGGCATCCGCGCCGGACTCCGACAGGTCAGTCAGGATCCGCGATAGTCGCGCGCGCGTCGCTGACGGTCACGACCTTATGAATCTCCACGCTGTCACCGTACCCATATAGAGGCTTTATTCTGTACAAATTCTAGTACGGATTCTGGTGAGTGTCCCGACTCTGGCGGCCCTGGAAGTATCCCCAGCCCGTCCCGGAGGCTGCCACCGGCCGTGACTGCGAGGTCCTCGCCGATGTCGGCGGGTCGAACCGGACTACCGGTACATCGCCCTGGCTGATTTCGTTGATCACCATGTCGGCGCTGATGCCGTCCGCCTCGGTGGTGGCCACCGGAACCGGCTTCTCCGAGAACGACGAAAGCCCCCTGTCCGGACCGCTTCGGCGTCGTCGTCATCACGGGTCGGGGACGCGCAGTTGGCGGTCACAGCTCCTCGGCGCGCAGCGCCAGGTCCTGGAGGATGTCTGCCGACGAGACCTCGGGGCCGCCCGCGTCGTGGACCCGGGCCAGTGTTACGAAGGCGAGGGTGAACGCTCCCACGAGTTGTTCCACCGCGCCGCCGACCTCGCGGCCGAGCAGGGCGCTGAGTTCTTCGGGGGTCGCGTCCGCCGGGACCTCGACGCGGGGCATCGTCTCGTTGAGCAGTTCGGTCACGACGCCCATCTCGGCGTCCATGTCCTGCTCCTGACCGGTGTCCTCCTCAAGTCGACGCTGCCAGTCACCGGCCTGCGTCAGGATGGCGATCACGCGCTTCAGGACCTCGCTCTGCTCCATGCCGTGAGCATAGGCGGGCGGGATGGGGCGCGTGGGTAGCAGCGCGAGCCGGTGGAGTGAGACGTACGCGCGTCGCACGCCCCGCGCCGGCGCCGATCCGGGCCCGGAAGCCGTCGAGCGCGCTCCGGACCGGAGCCGTACGGCGGCGGTCCGATCTCTGGCTGAGCGCCTCCCAACCGGGGGAGAACGCCCAGCTGTTGGCACCCGCCGGTCCGCCCTACTACACCGACTCCGCCGGGATCGGCGTCCCCGTCCCCGACACCCGTACGCGCGCGTCGCCCGCTCGCAGTTCCACCGTCAGGACACCCGGCCGGCCCATGTCCACGCCCTGGTGGAGGGTGAGCGTCGACGCCTCGGGGACGAGGCCGAGTTCGCGCGCGTACGCCCCGAACGCCGCCGCCGCCGCGCCCGTCGCCGGGTCCTCCACCACGCCGCCCACCGGGAACGGGTCCCGTACGTGGAAGACGTCCGCCGACTCGCGCCACACCAGCTGCACCGTGGTCAGGTCCAGTCGGCGCATCAGGGCTTCGAGGCGGGCGAAGTCGTAGGCCAGGTCGGCCAGTCGGGCCCGGGTCGCCGCGCCGACGACGAGGTGGCGGGCACCGCCGTACGCGATGCGCGGCGGCAGCTCCGGGTCGAGGTCGCCGGCCGGCCAGTCGAGGGCGGCCAGCGCCTCGGCGAGGTCGGCGTCCGTGACCTCCTCGACGTGCGGCTCGACGCTGGTGAGCGTCGCCCGCAGCGGACCGCCGTCCCCCGTGGCGGCGACCGTCACCGGCACCGTCCCGGCGCGCGTCTCGAAGACCAGGTCACCCGGGCCGATCCGCTCGGCCAGCGCGATCGCGGTGGCCACGGTGGCGTGCCCGCAGAACGGGACCTCGGCCTTCGGGCTGAAGTACCTGATGGTGAACGCCCGACCGGGCGACCCGGCACCGTCCGGCGCGGGCGCGGGTGCCGTCAGGAACGCCGACTCGCTGTAACCGAGGTCGGCGGCGACGGCGAGCATCGCGTCGTCCGTGAGCCCGGACGCGTCAAGTACGACGCCGGCGGGATTGCCGCCGGCGGGGTCGGCCGAGAAGGCGGTGTAGCGCAGGACTTCGCCGGTCAGTGTCGGTTCACTCATGCGCGTGCCAACGACGGGCGGCGGGGTGTCATTCCCGCCGGGCGGGAACCCGTGCGCCGCCCGCCGTGAACAGACCCTCAGCCGCGCCCGATGAACGGCATCGCCGTCGCCAGCACCGTCGCGAACTGGATGTTCGCCTCCAGCGGCAGTTCCGCCATGTGCAGCACCGTCGTCGCCACGTCCGCCGCGTCCATCACCGGCTCCACGGCCAGTTCGCCGTTGGCCTGCGGCACGCCGAGGGTCATCCGCTGCGTCATGTCCGTCGCCGCGTTGCCGATGTCGATCTGGCCGCACGCGATGTTGTACGGACGGCCGTCCAGGGAGAGCGACTTGGTGAGACCCGTGAGGGCGTGCTTCGTCGCCGTGTACGCCACCGAGTGCGGACGCGGCGTGTGCGCGGAGATCGAGCCGTTGTTGATGATCCGCCCGCCCTGCGGGTCCTGGTCCTTCATCAGCCGGAACGCCGCCTGCGCGCACAGGAACGAGCCCGTCAGGTTGGTGTCGACGACCTTGCGCCACGCCGAGTAGGGCAGCTCCTCCAGCGGTACGCCGCCGGGTCCGAACGTGCCCGCGTTGTTGAAGAGGAAGTCGATCCGGCCGTGCCGCCGCCGCACCGTTTCGAAGAGCGCGTCCACGTCCTCCGGCCGCGCCACGTCCGTCGGCACGCACACCGTGCCGGCTGTCCCTGTCGCCGATTCCGCCGCCAACGCGGCCGTCTCCTCCAGGCGTTCGGCCTTCCGTCCCGCGAGCACGACCGACCAGCCCGCGCCCGCCAGGGCGACCGAGACGCCCCGTCCGATGCCCGAACCCGCTCCCGTCACCACAGCGATCTTCCGCACAGCATCCATGGGGCCGCAGCGTACGGGAGGGGGCGCGACGGGAGTACGGGACCTGGCGAGCCGTGGCCGGGGCGCGCCGGGCGGTGGCATATAACGGGCGCACGGGGAACTCATCGGGCGGACACCCGGATGTTGTGTACCCGACAACGATCCGACGTCGCGCCCGGCTGCACTTCCTCTGACAGCAGCCGTCAGGGGAGGGGCACATCAGATGACACCCGCACGCACCGGTACCTCCGGCAACGCCAACGCCGCCGCGCACTCGCCCGAGATGAGGGCCGCCGCGGCCCACCTCGGCCGCCGGCGTTTCCTCACCGTCACCGGCGCCGCCGCGGCACTCGCCTTCGCCGTCAACCTGCCGACGGCGGGCACCGCGAGCGCCGCCGAGCTGGACGCCTCGAAGATCAAGAGCGACCCCTTCACCCTCGGCGTCGGCTCGGGCGACCCGCAGCCCGCCTCCGTACTGCTCTGGACCCGCCTCGCGCCCAGCCCGTACGAGCCCGACAGCGGCCTGCCCCGGGCCAGGGTCTCGGTGCGCTGGGAGGTCTCGCACGACGAGCGGTTCACCCGCGTCGTCAGACGCGGAACCACCACCGCCCACCCCGAGTTCGACCACAGCGTCCATGTCGAGGTCCCCGGTCTGGACGCCGACCGCTTCTACTTCTACCGCTTCCGCGCGGGCACCTGGATCAGCCCGGTCGGCCGTACCCGTACCGCCCCCGCGCGCTCCGCGAACATCGGGGAGCTCAAGCTCGCCGCCGTCTCCTGCCAGGCGTACCACGACGGTTACTTCACCGCGTACAAGCACCTGGCCGCCGAGGACCTCGACGTCGTCATCCACCTCGGCGACTACCTCTACGAGTACGCCGTCTCGGCCGTCGGCGGCGCCCGCGACTACACCGACCGGCGGCTGCCCGCGCACTACAACCGCGAGACCATCACGCTGGAGGACTACCGGCTGCGCTACGGCCTCTACAAGTCCGACCCGGACCTGATGGCCGCGCACGCCGCGCACCCCTTCGTCGTCACGTGGGACGACCACGAGACGGAGAACAACTACGCGGACGAGACGCCCGAGAACGACGTACCGCCGGAGGAGTTCCTGCTCCGCAGGGCCGCCGCCTACCGCGCGTACTGGGAGAACCAGCCGCTCCGCGCCCCGCAGCAGCCCGAAGGACCGGACATGCGGCTCTACCGCCGGCTGCACTTCGGGCGCCTCGCCCAGTTCGACATCCTCGACACCCGCCAGTACCGCTCCAACCAGGCGTACGGGGACGGCTGGCAGGTTCCGGGCCCGGAGTCCGAGGACCCGACGCGCACGATGACCGGCGAGACGCAGGAGCGGTGGCTGCTGAACGGCTGGAAGAGCTCGAACGCGACCTGGAACCTGCTGCCGCAGCAGGTCACCTTCGCCCAGCGCCGCGATGTGCCCGGGGCCAACTTCAAGCTGTCGATGGACGGTTGGGACGGCTACCCGGCCTCCCGCAAGCGTGTCCTGGACGGCGCGGACGCGGCCGGCCTCGACAACCTGATGGTGCTCACGGGTGACGTACACGTCGGATACGGCTTCGATCTCAAGGCCGACTTCAACGACCCCGCGTCCCGCACCGTCGGCACCGAGGTCGTCGCCACCTCCATCGCCAGCGGGAAGGACGGCGCGGACAAGCCCGCCAACTGGGACAACCTCACCGCCGCCAACCCGCACATGAAGTTCTACAACGGGCGTCGCGGCTATGTGACCGTCACGCTCGGCACGCGGCAGGCACGGGCCGACTTCAAGACGGTGTCCGCCGTCACGACGCCCGGCGCGCCCCTCTCGACGGCCGCGTCCTTCGTGACCGAGGCGGGCGACCCGGGCCTCAAGCCCGTCTGACACTCGCGCCTCATCGGCAACGGCACACCGGCCCTGCCCGCCGTCCGGCGGGCAGGGTCACGTGCCTGCTTCCCGGCGGAGCAGCAGGAGAGCGATGTCGTCCAGCCGGGGGGCGGACTGTTCGGCATGGCGGATGAGAGCGTCGGCGAGCTGGTCGAGGTCCGGGCTCTGATCCCGGCCAAGGCGCAGTGCCAGGTCGTCGGTGATGTCGTCGATGTCCGTGCCCGGGACCTCCACGAGGCCGTCGGTGTAGAGGGCGAGTACCGAGCCGGGCGGGAGAGCGATCTCGGTGGTGGGGTACTCACCGTCGGGTTCGACGCCGAGCAGCAGTCCGGGTGGCACCCGGAGAACCTCGGTGGCTCCGCCGGGATGACGGAGCAGGGCCGGCGGGTGTCCGGCGCTGGCGAGATGGACGCGGTGGTGGGCGAGGTCGAGGCGGATGATCAGACAGCTGGTGAACAGCCCGGGGTCGAGGTCCGCGAGAAGCACATTGGTGCGGCCGAGGAGCTCCCCCGGAGGCGTATCGGCGTTCGCGTGGGCGTGGACGGCGGTTCGGACCTGCCCCATGAGGGCTGCCGCCGCGGTGTTGTGGCCCTGGACGTCGCCGATCGCCGCCGTGACGGTGGTCCTGCCGCGGACGAGGTCGTAGAAGTCGCCGCCGATGTCCGTGCCCCGGTCAGCCGGAAGATAGCGGGCGGCGACCTCCAGGCCGGCGACCTGGGGCAGTGTGCGAGGCAGCAGGGAGGTCTGCAGGGCGCGGGCGAGGGCGTGTTTGGCGTCGTAGAGACGGGCGCGGTCCAGGGCTTGCGCGATGAGCCCGGCCAGTGAGGTGAGGATGGCGCGTTCGGCCGGGGGAAAGGAGCGTGGCTGGTCGTAGGAGAGGGTGAGGGAACCGATGGGGCGGCCGGAGGCGGTCAGCGGCAGGAACGCCCAGGCACTTCTGTTCTGGTAGCGGGGCGCGTCGGGGTAGTCGCGCAGGAAGTCGTCGAAGGTGGGGAAGAAGCTGGGGGCGTCGGTCGCGAGGGCACGCGTGGCCGGGCTGTGGAAGGTGAGAGGCGCACCGTCGATGCGGTCGATGAACTCGGTGCTGTAGCCGCGCTGACCGATGGCGTGCAGCCGGCCTTCCTCGACGATCAGGATGATCAGGCCCTGCGGGCCGAAGCCGGGCACGATCTGGTCGCCCGCGAGATCGACCACGTCCTGGACACCCACGGCCTCGGCGAGCACGGCCGACATGTGCGTCAGATGGTAGAGCCCCATCGCACCGATCGCTTCGCCCTCCGCCGCGGCCTTCTGGGAGGTCACGCGCTCCAGGCTGGTCTCGTGCCCGCCCGGTGGCCCGCCCGCCTGACCGCCGTCGGCGGTGATGTGCACGCTGATCCCGCTGCCGCCGGGGTACAGCTCGAAGAGAAGCTGTGTGTCCGGTGGCCGTACGGCGATGAACGAGGTGGACCGGCGGGTGATCACCGCGTACCGGTAGTGGTCCTCGCACACCGGACCGTTCAGCCAGTGCAGCACTTCCCAGGGGTAGTTGCCCATGAGGTCGGGAGGAGCTACGCCGACGAGGTCGGCCCCGGCGGGATTGACGAAGGTGACCTTGCCGTCGAGGTCGAGTTCGCAGCAGCCGACAGGAAGGCGCTCGGTGAAGCGGAGCGCGGCCGTGGCGCGGGCGGGATCCGTCCGGCCCGGCGCCACGGGCAGCGGCAACGGTTCCGGCGGGGGCAGCAGCGGTTGGCCCCGGTCGTGGGCGCGCTCCAGCGCTTCCGCGGCCTTCCGGCAGAAGACGGACATCGCCTCGTTGTCACGCGGACGGAGCCGGGGCGGGTGCCGGACGGGCCACAGCAGTGCGATCCCGCCCCATACACGCCCTCCACTGGCCACCGGCCATGCGGCGAGCATGAAGTCGTACGGCACCACGATGCCCAACTGCGGGTAGCGGCTGGACATGTCGCCCTGACTGCCCAGCCACACCGGATTCCGTTGCTGAACGGCGTCCACGATGGGACTGGAGAGGCCCAGCGGGGCGCGGGCCCACGGCGCGGCGACCCGCGGTGACGCACCGGACACCAGCGTCAGCCACAACACCTCGTCCCCGGGCGGGAACAGATACAGCAGGCCGATCGACGCGCCGGTGTCGCGCATCACCTCTGTCATCAGTGCATCCAGGCCGCCGAGATCGGAGCCGGGGCCGCTGCGGATCACGGCTTCCTCCTGCCGATGGCGGCGGGCACGCCACGCCGCGTGCCGGTGCGACGGCCGACGGAACCGGCGGCCGAGCGCCGGAGAGAGCGGAGCTCCCCACCAGTCGCAGCGAACAAGGTAACCCATAAGTGGACAATAGGTCCGGATTGCTCCGTCGTCGCCCTCTCCGTGCCCTACCCCGGAGCACCGGCCGCCCGGGTCCCCGCCGCCCGCGCCCGCGCCCGCTCGTCCGCCCGCGTTCCCCTCAGGCCGCCTCGTCCACCGGGTACCGCACCCCGACCCGCTCCCGTGCCGCGTCCAGCGTCCGCATCACCGCCAGACTGCCCTCCAGCGGCACCAGCGGCGACTCCGTCTCCCCGGCCCGCAGGCACCGCATCACCTCGGCCGCCTCGTGCTGCATCCCCGTCAACCCGCTCTCCACGGAGTGCTGTTCGGGCTCGCGCCCGTCCCGGTGGAGTACGAAGGTCTCCGGCGCGAAGAACCCGCTCGGCAGCTCGATCCGGCCCGCCGTGCCGGTGACCGTCGCGGTCGTCCCCGTCGCGGCCGTCACCGAGCAGCTCAGCAGAGCCGTCGCCCCGGACTCCCAGCCCAGAAGCATCCCCGTGTTCAGATCCACCCCCTCGGGCGAGAGAAGCGCGTCGGCCTGTACGCGGTCGGGCTCGCCCAGAATCAGCTGCGCGAACGACACCGGGTAGACCCCGAGGTCCAGCAGCGCGCCGCCGCCGAGCGCGGGATCGCGCAGCCTGTGGTCAGGACCGAAGGGACCCTGGAGCCCGAAGTCGGCCCGCACCGTGCGGACTTCACCGATCGCGCCGTCCGCGATCAGCTCCGTCATCCGCCGGATCACCGGGCTGCAGTACATCCACATGGCCTCCATCAGGAAGAGACCCCGCTCACCCGCGAGCGCCACCAGCTCCCGTGCCTCGCGCGAGTTGAGCGTGAACGCCTTCTCGCACAGCACCGGCTTTCCCGCTTCGAGGGCGAGCCCCGCCGCGGCACGGTGCGCGGAGTGCGGCGTCGCGACGTACACCACGTCCACGTCCGGATCGGCGACGAGCCCGGCCCAGTCACCGTACGCCCGGGGGATGTCGAAGCGGTCGGCGAACGCCTTCGCCGACGCCTCGCTCCGCGAGGCCACCGCGACGACCTCGGCGCCCGCCATGCGCCGTACGTCCGCGGTGAACCTCCCGGCTATGCCGCCCGTGGCGAGAACGCCCCACCGGATCGCGCCGTCACCGGCGGCGACCACGCCATTTCTGTCTTGTTCCGCCGTCATATATGCCCCTTACACAAAAAAGGTCCCGACCACTCGGCCAGAGCTGAGAGCATAGGGAGGGTTTCAACTACATGGAGATATGAATGCCGGACGGCGGCCAGAGCACACGCGCACGTGAAGGACACATACCCAGCTCTCCGGCCGCGACGGGGAGCGACACCGGCGTCGACATCCCCGCCGCACGACGCGCCGGCCTCATCGTCACCCTCGTCCTCGGCGGACTCACCGCACTCCCGCCGCTGTCGATGGACATGTACCTCCCGGCGCTGCCCGCCGTCACCCGCGTCCTCGACTCGTCGGCGGCCACCGCGCAGCTCACCCTCACCGCCTGTCTGACGGGCATGGCCCTCGGCCAGCTCGTCGTGGGGCCGATGAGCGACAAGTGGGGACGGCGGAAGCCCCTGCTGCTCGGCATGGTCGTGTACGTCTTCGCCACCGCGATCTGCGCCCTGGCACCCACCGTCGAACTGCTCATCGGCTTCCGGCTTCTCCAGGGACTGGCGGGCGCGGCGGGCATCGTGATCGCCCGCGCTGTCGTGCGTGACCTCTACGACGGCGTCGAGATGGCCCGCTTCTTCTCCACCCTGATGCTGATCTCCGGCGTCGCGCCGGTCATCGCCCCGGTGATCGGCGGCCAGGTGCTCAAGGTCACCGACTGGCGCGGCGTCTTCGTCGTCCTCACCGTCGTCGGCATCGCGCTGACCCTCGTCGTCGTGAAGTGGCTCCACGAGACGCTGCCGCCCGAGAAGCGCCACAGCGGCGGTATCGGCGAAGCGCTCAGCACGATGCGGGGGCTGCTCGCCGACCGCGTCTTCACCGGCTACATGCTGGCGGGCGGGCTCGCCTTCGCGGCCCTGTTCGCCTACGTCGCGGCCTCGCCGTTCGTGGTGCAGGAGATCTACGGCGCTTCGCCGCAGACGTACAGCCTGCTCTTCGGCGTCAACTCCATCGGTCTGATCACCGTCGGACAGATCAACGGCCGGCTGCTGGTCGGCCGGGTCAGCATGGAGAAGGTGCTGGGCCTCGGCCTTGTCGTCATCACGCTCGCCGGGGCCGCGCTGCTGGTGATGACGAGCGGGGTGTTCGGCGAGCCCGGCCTCGTCCCCGTAGCGGCCGGGCTGTTCGTGCTGATGTCGGCCATGGGACTGGCGATGCCCAACACGAACGCACTCGCGCTGATGCGGACCCCGCACGCCGCCGGGTCGGCCTCGGCACTCATCGGTACGGCGTCGTTCCTGATCGGCGCCATCGCCTCACCGCTCGTCGGGATCGCGGGCGAGGAGACGGCGGTGCCGATGGCCGTCGTACAGGTGGTGTGCGGCGCAGGAGCGCTGGTCTGCTTCCTGACGCTGTGCTCTCAGTCCTCGTCCCGCCGCAAGTAGGCGATCAGATGCGGACGGTCGCCGGGGTCCGTCCAGCGGAACAGCCCCACCCCGTTCGCGTCCCCGCTCGGCAGCCGCACATTGAGCGGCAGAGGCTCGGGCTCACCGGTGGTGAGACTCACCTGTACGGGATTGCCGCCGCCGGACAGGGCGTCCGTCACCGTACGGGCGCTGGTCGCCCCGTACGCCACGCCCGTGTCCGTCACCGACGTCAGCGTCAGCGGCCTCGTGCCGTCCGACTCCTCGAAACAGAACGCCTTCTTCTCGTCCAGGTCGAAGGCGAGCCTGCCCGCGATGAGATAGCGGCCGTCGGGGGAGGAGACGAGCTGCGGATCGGTGCTCGGATTGATCGCGGGCTTACGGCACCGCACCTCCGCCACCATCTTGCCCGTGTCCAGGGCGTGCACCGCCCACATCTCGTGCGTGGCCGCGTCCTTCGCGCCCTTCTTCTTCTGCCACTTGGCCAGCACATGTCCGGCCGACACGGACGCGGGCACTCCGGACTTCGGCTCGGTGCCCTTCGGCGCGACCTTCCGGCTGAACCAGCCGCCCCGTACCCAGAACTCCTTCGCGCCGCTCACCAGCAGGCCGTTCGCGGTCACGCCGCGTACCTCGGTGAGCTTCTTGCAGTCCGGGCAGTCCTTCGGGAAGCCGAGCGAGCCCGGCGCCGTCCTGGACACCTCGCCGGTCGACGGGTCGACGACCGCGCTGACGGCCTTGCCGTCGCTGATCAGAATGCCGGGGCCGGTGCCCGTGACGGTCGGCGCGTCCGTCCAGGGCACCTCGACGCGCCGCTGTTCACCGGTGGCCGCGTCGTACACGTCGAGGGAGACGAGCGAGTCGGCCGAGGCCAGCGCGTACTCGCCGAGGCGCCCGTACGACCAGGTCACGAAGTACTGCTTGTCGCCCTTGGTCACCGAGAGCAGCCTGGGGTAGCGGTCCACCGGCGCCAGGGGCCGCCACGCCTGGCCCGACCAGCCGGCCTTCCCCGTCTCGGTGTACTGGGTGCGCAGCTGGTACCGGCCGTCGTCGGCCCGCGCCAGATACGCGACGAGACCGTTGGCGGAGGCGACCGCGTACTGCGGTGACACGTCCTCGATCTCCCAGCCGCGCCGGGTGTTGTAGGCGTCGGGCACGTTCAGCTGTGTCTCGGGACCCGAACTCGGCACCGGCTTGCGGGGCTTGGCGTCGTCGTCCTTGGTGCCTCCGCAGCTGGCGAGGACGAGCAGCATCACCAGGATCAGCACCCCGGCGATGAGAGTGACGCGCACGATCTTCTGCCGCTTGGTCATCAAGGACATCGGCGTCAGACCGTGGGCACGGTAAAACGGCAATTGGTCCCCCCGCGAGCACGGTGTGGCGATGGAGCGGCAACGGCGGTCAGCGTAGCAACTGGGTCGGTACCCGCCGCAGTTCGGTGCGGTCGCGATTCCGTGCCCGTTGCATGGCGGCCGACTGTCGGACAGGCGGATTCCGGCCACACCCGGGGCGCCTACAATTTCGGCGGTGAACGCCTCCCTCCGCACCGCCGACGTCCTCCGCGCCGCCCTCGCGGGACTGCTCGACGGACTGCCGCCCAGCAAGGCCGCCCAGGCCGTCGAGCGGCTGATCGCCAACTACCGGGGAGCCACCCCGACCGGCACACCGCTCCTGCGTGACCGCTCCGACGTCGCCGCCTACGCCGCCTACCGGATGCCGGCCACGTTCGAGGCCGTACGGTCCGCACTCGACGCGCTCGCCGACGCCGCGCCCGGGTGGGCGCCGGGCAGCCACGTGGACGTCGGCGGGGGCACGGGGGCGGCGGTGTGGGCGACCGAGGCGACCTGGCCGGACGGTGAGGGGGACGGCGGCGCCGGGCGTACGACGAGCGTGCTGGACTGGGCCGAACCCGCGCTCGCCCTCGGCCGCGAGCTGGCCGCCGGGTCGCCGGTGCCCGCGCTGCGGGACGCCGAGTGGCGCAGGACCAGGATCAGTACGGGCCTGAAACTCCCCGAGTGCGACCTCGTCACCGTCTCGTACGTCCTGGGGGAACTGACCGGCGCCGACCGCGGCGCCCTGGTCGCCGAGGCCGCGCGTGCCGGACAGGCCGTGGTGATCGTGGAGCCGGGGACGCCCGACGGGTACGCACGCGTCATCGAGGCCCGCGATCTGCTCATCGCGGCGGGCCTGCGCGTCGCGGCCCCCTGCCCGCACAGCGGCGCTTGCCCCATCGAACCCGGCACGGACTGGTGCCACTTCGCCGCCCGCGTCAGCCGGTCGTCGCTGCACCGGCAGGTGAAGGGGGGCTCGCTGGCGTACGAGGACGAGAAGTTCAGCTACGTGGCGGCGGTGCGCTTCGACGCGGAGCCGGTACGGGCGCGGGTGACCCGCAAGCCGCAGACCCGCAAGGGGCAGATGCTGCTCGACCTCTGTACGGAGACGGACGGGCTGCGGCGCGAGACGGTGAGCAAGCGGCACGGGCCGCTGTACCGGGCCGCGCGCGACGCGTCGTGGGGCGACGCCTGGCCGCCCCACGACGCGCCGGAGAGCGCGCCGGACAACGCTCCGGATCTCGGGCCGGATCACGCGCCCGAATCAGGCTGAAAGCAGCAACTCCCGTCGTACATCCAGCTCTTGTACCTAAGGGCCTGCCTTTCGGATCTTGCCGGGCTCGCGAGCCCTGGCACGCACGCTCGCCGCGTTGTCCTCGGTCGCCAACTCCCCCGTAGCCCCCAAGGGGGCACGGGAGGTGCCCCCTCCGCGTTGTCTCCCTCCTCCGCCTTGCGATCGCACGCACCAGACCCCGCTCTCTGATCCGGCCTTATCCGAAAGGCAGGCCCTGACGCAGCTCCTGCGTGCAGCACTTCACGCTGCCGCCGCCCTTGAGCAGCTCGCCCAGGTCCATGGCGATCGGCTCGTAGCCCCGGCGTCTGAGCGGTGCGAAGAGCCCGGCCGCCGCCTGCGGCAGCAGCACATGGCGGCCGTCGCTCACGGCGTTGAGCCCGAGGGCCGCCGCGTCGCTCTCCTCCGCGATGAGCGCGTCCGGGAAGAGCCGGGCGAGGACGGCCCGGCTGCCGGGCGAGAACGCGCCGGGGTAGTACATGACGTCGTCGGCCGCGTCGTCCAGGACACAGAGCGCGGTGTCCAGGTGGTAGTAGCGCGGATCGACCAGATCGAGACCGATCACCGGCCGGCCGAAGAACTCCTGTGCCTCGTCGTGCGAGAGCGGACTGGACCGGAAGCCGCGTCCGGCCAGGATGTACGAGCCGGTGACGGCGAAGTCGCCCTCGCCCTCGTTGATGTGCGCCGGCTCATGGATTTCGGTGAAGCCGCGCGCGCGGAACCAGGCCAGATGCGCCTCCGCCTCCCGCGTGCGCTCGGGATGCGCGAACCGCGCGCCGAGCACACGGCCGTCGATGACGGTGGCGCCGTTGGCCGCGTACACCATGTCGGGCAGGTCGGGCCGCGGTTCGAGCAGGGAGACGGTGTGACCGAGAGCGCGGTAGCGGTCGCGGAGCACCTCCCACTGCGCGAGGGCCAGCGGAATGTCCACCGGTTTCGACGGATCCATCCACGGGTTGATCGAGTACGTCACTCTGAAATGCGCCGGTGGGCACATCAGATAGCGCCGGGGCGAGGCGTCACGAGGCAACGAGGGCTCCTCACGGACGATGGGATCGCACGGGGTGTGTGCGTCGCCCCATATTCCGCCCGGAAAGGGCGTTCGCACAGTGATCCGTTCGGGTGGTTCATCGGGCGAGACGGCGCGTCTCGCCTTCCTGGTAGGCTGACGGAATGGCTGAGAGCAAGGCACCGGACTCCACCCGCCGCAGCGAGAAGTCACGCCGCGCGATCTACGCCGCCGCCCTGTCCCTGGTGGGCGAGGCCGGCTACGCGAAGACGACGATCGAGGGCATCGCGGCCCGCGCGGGCGTCGGCAAACAGACGATCTACCGCTGGTGGCCGTCGAAGGCAGCCGTACTCCTCGAAGCCTTCCTCGACCTGGGCGAACAGGCCGCCGAGGCGGCCGGCGGCGGCGCCGGGGCATACGAGATCCCGGACACCGGCGATCTCGCGGCGGACCTCAAGCCGGTGCTGCGCGCCACGGTCGACGAGCTGAACGATCCGGCGTTCGAGGCGCCCACCCGCGCGCTCGCCGCCGAGGGCATCGTGGACGCGACGATCGGCGCCCAGTACGTCGAGAAGCTCCTGGAGCCGCAGGCCGCCCTCTACGTACGGAGGCTGCGGGCCGCGCAGGAGGCGGGGACCGTACGCGACGACATCGACCCGCGCACCGCCATGGAGCTGCTGACCGGCCCGATCCTGCACCGCTGGCTGCTGCGGACGCTGCCGCTCACTCACGAGTACGCGGACTCGCTGGTCGACTACGCGCTCGGCGGGCTGGCGCCCAGGTCATCGGATCAGTAGCCCGACCGGTCCATCGGCCCCGCAGGTTCTCTGGGCCTCATCAGCTCCGTCGGCCCCGGTGGGGCGTCTCGCGGCACTCAGTGCCGTATCGGCCCGTACCGGATTTTCGACCTGTACGGGACGAGTTCCCTGCCAGGCCGAATGTGTCGAACACCACCGGCACCCATCGCCCGCATCGGTGGCTGATTTCCCGAAATAGCCTGGGATGGCGCCCGGTGATGGGCATGCGCCCGCCCACCCCGGTTGAGGAGTGCGGCCCCCCGAGGCGCAGGATGGTGCGAACATGGAAGAGTCCGAGAGGGCCGATGCATGAGGTGAGGGGATAGATGGGCGACGATTTCGGCCGCTACCGCGGCACTGAGGGCAGGGTTTCCCAGTGGCTGCGCCGACTCGCCAGAAAGAGCGACGGCGGTCCGGCGTCCCCCCAGGACCCCGACGCCCGCCTGGCACTGCTCCTCGCGGTGGCCGCCGCCGGTATGCCCGTCTCGCCCGCCGCGCACCCCATCGGCTACCGATGTTCGTGCGAACGCATCGGCTGTCCCACCCCCGCCAGACATCCCATCTCCTTCGCCTGGCAGACCCAGTCCACGACCGACGAGGCCCAGATCGAACGCTGGGCCAGGAACCAGCCCGAGGCCAACTTCATCACCGCGACCGGTCTGGTCCACGACGTGCTCGACGTCCCGCTGGAGGCGGGCCGCATGGCCCTGGAGCGGCTGCTCGGCGAGGGCATCGACGTCGGTCCTGTGGCCGATTCGGGCGGCGACCGGATGCTCTTCTTCACCGCCACCCGGGGCACGCCCGAGGACGAGGACGAGTGGTGGCCCTGTGAACTGGACTGCCACCCCGAGACGATGGACGAGCATCCCGGCTTCCGCTGGCACTGCCGGGGCAGTTACGTCCTCGTACCGCCGGCGAGGCTGCCCGGCGAGCTGTCGATGACCTGGCTGCGCGGCCCCGAGCAGCCGCTGCCGGACCCGCTGACGCTGCTGGAGTCGCTGACCGACGCGTGCGCGCGGTACGCGGGCGAGAACCAGGAGCTGGACCCGGTGGCCTGGCCGCTCGGCCGCTGACCGCCCGAGCCGGACCGGACCGCCCGGACCGAGCCGGACCGCCGTCGGACGACGGCCCGCGCTCGCCCGCCTGTGTTCTTCGGCGTCCCCCTGCAAGGGGTGTCAGGAGCCTTCGGCCCCTATCACCCCTTGCAGCCTGCTCACCACATCTATCTGGTCCGCCTCGGCCCCGCCCGGCTTCACCAGTGCCGCCTGGCTCGACACCCACTCCTTGGTGAGGGTGTCCTTCACCTCACCGGTCATCAACGCCTTCACGTCCGCGCTCACGGTCGGGGTGAAGCCCTCGGCGGCCGTCTGCCGGTCGAAGTACTTGATCGCGAAGAAGACGAGCGCGCCGCCGTCCTTCGTGGTGAGGGCGAGAGGCGCGAAGTCCCCGGTGTCCAGGCGCTGATCGCTGTACTGGATGGTGAGACCGGGCAGCTTGGCGTTCTTCGCGCGGATGTCCCGCCACTCGTCGGTGTGCGGTCCCGGCGCGAAGTGCTCGGGCTCGCCGTCCTTCAGGTACGAGATGTACTCGGCGCCCACGTCCCCGGGGGCGACCGCCGGTGACTCGCTGTCGGCGGGGGCCGGTTCGACGAAACCGTCCTTGTCGGTCTTGAACTCCGGGAACTCGTCCGGCGTGAGGATCGCGAGATAGGCGACCTCCCAGAGCTGGTCGGCGCCGTTGCGTACGAAGACCAGGACCCAGCGGTTGTCGCCGGGGCCGTCGTCCTTGTCGCGGTTGCTGTCGGTGTCGGCGACGAACCAGCGCGGCCAGCCCGCCTTCTTGGGGATGAGGAACTTGGCGTCGGTCAGCTCCAGCGGCTGGTGCCGGTCGTTGCCGTCGGGGTCGGTGATGCTTCTGGCCTTGAGCCCGGCCTGGTTGATCGCGCCCAGCGCACCGGTGACCCGGCCGGCGTCCAGGCCGGGGTCGTACGCCTTGTCCGCCTTGTTGTACGCCTCGGTGAAATCCGCGAGGGCCTGGGCGGCCTCGGACTTCTTCGCACCTGGCAGTACCGCCAGTTCACCGTGGACCGTCATACACCCACTCGCGAGCAGCGACATCGCCATCGCGAGCCCCGCTGCCCGAATCGGCCTTCTCATCGGTCGCCTTCTGCTCCGTGACCCCCACTGACCGTCCGAACCCTACCGGTCCGCACCGGCACCACGAGCGGGGTCCCGGTGCGCGGGTGCGGGAAGACCTCGACGGGCTGTCGGTAGACACGGCTGAGGAGTTGACCGCCGAACACGTCCGCCGGCGGGCCGTCCGCCGCGATCCGTCCCTCGTACAGGACGGCTGCCCGGTCGGCGTGCGCGGCGGCCAGCCCGAGGTCGTGCAGGACGACGACGACGGCGTCACCGGCCGCCGCTCGGGCCCGGCAGACGCGCAGCACCAACTCCTGGTGGCGCAGGTCGAGTGCGGCGGTCGGCTCGTCGAGCAGGAGCAGCGGGGCGCGCTGGGCGAGCACCCGGGCGAGGGCGACGCGGGCGCGTTCGCCGCCGGAGAGGGCGGAGAAGGGGCGCCGGGCGAACTCGCCCACCTCCGTGGCCGCCATCGCCTCGGCCACGGCCGTGTCGTCGTCCTCCTCCGACGCCGTGCCCGCCCAGGGGGCGCGGCCCATCCGGACGACGTCCTCCACGGGGAAGGGGAAGGAGAGCGTGGCGGCCTGCGGCAACACGGCCCGTCGCAGGGCGAGTTCGGGCGCGGACCAGTCATGGGCGGCGCGACCCGCGATCCGTACGCCGCCGCCGTTGGCGGGGCCGGGAGGCAGATCGGCCGCGAGGGCGGCGAGGAGCGTCGACTTGCCGGCCCCGTTCGGCCCGACGAGAGCGAGCACCTCACCGGCGCGTACGACGAGGTCGACCCCGCCGTCGGTACCGCCGAGCACGTCGCGGCCCCCGAGCCGTATCCGCAGGTCCCGTGCCTCGGCGACGACGTCCCCGGGGGCGAAGGGCGCGGGCGATTCCCGGCCCCGTACAGGGAACAGATTCCGCACCACACGGTGCGCCGCGGCCTTCACGGCGGTGCCGGCTCTCATGCCCAACCCCCTTGCCTGCGGCGGGTCCTGCGCAGCAGCAGGAAGAAGAACGGACTGCCGAAGAGAGCCGTCAGAACACCCAGCGGCAGTTCGGCAGGGGCCGCCACCGTCCGGGCCGCCAGGTCGCCCGCCACCAGGACCAGCGCGCCTCCGAGCGCGCTGCCCGGCACCAGGAAGCGGTGGCCGGGGCCGTTCACCATCCGCAGCAGATGCGGGACCAGCAGGCCGACGAAGGTGATGATCCCGGCGACCGCCACGGCGGCGGCCGTGAGGAGCGCCACGACCAGGACCAGGACGATCCGGAGCCGTTCGACATCCACACCCAGATGCCTGGCCGGCCGCTCGCCCAGCGCGAGGAGGTCCAACTTCCGTGCGTAGAAAGGCGCGACGGCCAGACCGAGGAGCGCGCACGGCAGTACGGCGAGCACCTTGGGCCAGGTCGCCTGGGCCAGCGAGCCGAGCTGCCAGAAGGTGATCTGGCTGATCTGCGCGTTGTCGGCGAAGAAGACGGACAGTCCGATGAGCGCGCCCGCGAAGGCGTTCACCGCGATGCCGGTGAGGATGAGCGTGACCACCTCCGTACGGCCGCCGGAGCGGGACATCGCGTACACGAGGAGCACCGTCACCAGCCCGGAGACGAACGCGCAGACGGTGACCGTCCAGTTGCCGAAGAAGCTCAGGCCGAGCGCGATCGACGCGACGGCGCCGACCGCGGCGCCGGCGGAGATGCCGATGACCCCGGGCTCGGCGAGCGGATTGCCGAACACGCCCTGCATCAGGGCGCCCGCGCAGCCCAGCGAGGCGCCGACGAGCAGCGCGAGGACGACGCGCGGCAGCCGGACGTTCCACAGGACGCTCTCGGGGACCCGTTCGAGCGCCCTGCCGCCGAGACCGGTCCGGTGCAGGACGGAGGAGAGGACGTCGCCGAGCGGGATGTCGTACGCACCGAGCCCGGCGGAGAGCAGACTGAGCACGAGCAGCGCACCGAGCAGTCCGGCCGTCAACAGCCAGGTTCTCCCGCGCCGCCCGGGCCGCTCCGTCGAAGTGGCCCCGGACGGGGCGGTGTCCGGCGGCACGGCGGTCGCCGTGGGCGTGGGCGTCATGTCACTCGCCGTCCGGGTAGAGCTGCTCGACCAGGGACGCGAGCACCTGGTCCGTACGGGGCCCGTAGTTGAGCAGTACGCCGTCGTCGACGGAGACGAACCGGCGGTCGAGCCCGGCGGGTGTCTCGGCGACGCCCGGGATCTTCACCAGACCGTCGGGACCGCCCACCGACTCAAGTCCCTTGGTCATCAGGAGGATCGCGTCGGGCGCGGCCTTCGCCAGCGCCTCGCTGGTGATCGCGGTGAAGTCCTTGTCCAGGCCGGACTCCTTGCCCGCGTCGACGGCGCCGGCCGCCTCCAGCAGCGAACTCGCCCCGGAATCACGGCCGCCCAGCAGATAGACGGAGGCCGAGCCGCGCAGATAGAGGAAGGCGACGCGTGGCTTCGCGCCGTCGGCGGGTGCCGGGATCCGCTTCTGTACGGCGGCGATCCGTTCGGCCGTACGCGCGCTCAACTCCTCGCCCGCCGCGTCCACGCCCAGCGCGTGCGCCACCGTCGTGATGCGCCTGCCGACGTCGTCCAGGCCCTTCGCGGGCGCCACGACGAGCAGGGGGATCCCGGCGTCCCGTATCTGGTCGACGGCCTCGGCCGGTCCCGTGGTGGTCTCGGCGATGACGAGTGTCGGCCTGAGGGAGAGGACGCTCTCGGCCGAGACGTCGTGCGCGCGGGTCACCACGGGCAGTTCACCGGCCTGTTCGAAGGTGGCGGTGATGTCGCGGGCCACGACGTGCTCGCCGAGCCCGAGGGTGAAGACGATCTCGTTGAGCGAACCGGTGAGGGGGACGAGCCGGTCGGCGGAGGTGACGGTGACCTTCGTGCCGTCGGCGGAGTCCACGGTGACCGGCAGCCGGGGCTCGGGGACGGTGGCCAGCGGCTCGACCCGGTCGGCGGTGGCGGTCGCCCCGGCGCCCTTCGCGGCCCCGCCGCCGCTGCCACCGCTTCCGCCGCAGCCGGCGGCGAGCAGGGCGAGGGTGAGCACCGAGATGACCGCACCGGCCAGGCGTTGAGTGCGCACGGAGTGCACCGTCCCGTCGTTGTCAGGAGTCCTGTTGAGGCGCCCGGGGCGGAAGGGTTTCGAACCGGGCAGGAGATACCTTAGGTTAGCCTTACCTTGCTTACCAGGTCCGGGGTGCCTCAACCGGGCTTTTTCGGTGTGCCCATGGCCGCCGTCGTCTCCTACGGAGGAGTGATCTCCATGCTGTCGTCCAGACCGGTGCGCCTTCTCGCCGTCGCGCTGCTCGCCGCGCTCGTCGGGGCTCTGCTCCCGGCGGCCACGGCTCACGCGGCGGACCGCACCGTGCGCGGCGGCAGGCTCGACTGGGGCATCAGGTCCTCCTTCCAGAGCTATGTCACCGGGCCCATCGCGGGCGGCAGTTGGAGCCTGACCGGGGGCGCGGCGACCGTGGGCGGCAGTCAGTT
Organism: Streptomyces sp. NPDC058665; assembly: GCF_042714995.1. Taxonomy (NCBI): domain Bacteria; kingdom Bacillati; phylum Actinomycetota; class Actinomycetes; order Kitasatosporales; family Streptomycetaceae; genus Streptomyces; species Streptomyces sp. NPDC058665. The sequence continues at coordinate 131,902 of NZ_JBHXRX010000003.1, read as the reverse complement.
CCGCTTCCACTCCGCCTCGGGGACGTACGACCCCGACAGCGGCGCGCTGAGCGCCGGATTCAGCGGCGGCGTCCGGTTCGTCGGTCACACCAAGCCCGACGGAACGCATGAGCTGGACCTCACCATCAGCAGGCCCACGGTCCGTATCTCCGGCGGCCGGGGCACCCTGCACGCCGACATGACCAGCAAGGCCAAGGGAAGCGGCAAGGTCACCACGTCGTCGCAGGTCCCGCTCGCCACACTCGATCTCGGCGGGATCGACATGAGGGGCGGCGGCAGCCCGGTCGCCCTCGGCAACGTCCCCTCGACGCTCACCGCACAGGGCGCCACCGCCTTCGCCGGTTACTACACGGCGGGCACGCCGCTCGATCCGGTCAGCCTGTCCGTGGACGTGGCCGCCGCGAAGGACCCGGCGCGGAAACCCGCGCCGAAGCCGGGCGAGACGGACAAGGGCACAGACACGGACCCGGACAAGGACGGGGCCGAGGATGAGCGGGCGAAGGGCGCTCTGGAGGACGCGGCAGTCGACTGGGGCGTACGCCGTACTTTCCGTGAGTACGTCACCGGCCCCATCGCCAACGGCCGCTGGACGCTCGACGGCGGGGCGCAGGACGGCGGCGCGCTCTTCCGCTTCCCGAAGGGGAAGGGGACGTACGACGCGAAGAAGCGGACGCTCGACGCCGACTTCGCGGGCAGCGTCTCCTTCACCGGAGACCAGCTGGACCTGACGCTGAGCGGTATCAGCGTCCAGGTGAAGGGCGGGAAGGGCACCCTGGCCGCCGACGTCGCGAGCGAGGGCGAGGCGCCGGCCAAGGCCGTCCCACTGGTCACCTTCGCCGCCGCCGACCTCACACCGAAGAACGGCCTCGCCGCGCTCACCGAGGCGCCCGCCACGCTCACCGAGCCCGGGGCCAAGGCCTTCGGCTCCCTCTACAAGGCGGGGACCGCGATGGACCCCGTCTCACTCGCCGTCGCCGTCGACAAGAAGGCGAAGCTGCCCGCGCTCCCCGATCTGGGCAGCGACACCGAGGCATCCGCCGAGCCCAAGTCCGGTACGGCGACCGGCGATTCCACCAAGCCGGCGGAGGCGGACGATGCCGCGTCCGCCTCCGCCTCCACGTCCTCCCAGGCCCTCACCTACGGGGGGATCGGCGCGGGCGTGCTGCTCGCCGCCGCCCTGGCGGTGTACGTCGGCGTACGGCGCCGCGGCGCGAGGGCGGGCGGCACCGGTGCCGATGCCGACTCCGCGGGCGCCCCGGACACCGGCTCGGGCTCGGGCTCGGGCTCGGGCTCGGGCTCCGGCTCCGGCGGAACCTGACTTCCACCGGCCCCCCACCCCCCACTCCTTCAGCGCGTTCCCACTCATCGAGGAGACCCCCGAACATGCCAGCCACCCGTCGTCCCATAGCCCTTGCCGCGGCAGTCGCCACCGTCGTGGCCATCGGCGCCACCGCGCTCGCCGTCCCGGCGTTCGCGTCGGGCAGCGCCCCGGCCGCACCCGCGGCGCCCGGTGCCCCCGCCGCGCCGCAGCTCGACCTGAAGGACGGCACCCTGGAGTGGGGCTTCAAGGAGTCCTTCCGTAAGTACCTCCTCTCGCCCATCGCCAATGGGAAGATCACGGCCGCCGACGGCGCCGCCCAGGCCGCCGGCAACGGGGTGTTCACCTTCACCGACGGCAAGGGCACCTACGACACCGGCACACACGCCACCGCCACCGCCTTCAAGGGAAGCGTGCACTTCGAGGGTCACCATGGCGTCCTCGACATCAAGTTGAGCGATGTGAAGGTCAACACCGGCCGCGAGACCGGGGAGATCACCGCCGACGTCACCAGCGTGACCGAGGGCGAGTCCGCGACGCGGGAGGACGTGCCGATCGCCGATCTGGACCTGACGGCGGTCCAGCCGGGCCAGGGCGAGAACGGCGCGATGGTCTTCAAGGACATCCCCGCCAAGCTCACGGCCGAAGGCTCGGAGGCGTTCGCGGGCTTCTACGCCGCCGGCGTGCAACTGGACCCGGCGACCCTCTCCGTGACGGCGGCCAAGCCTCCTACGGATGACCCCACGGACGAGCCCACGGACGAACCGACCGATGAGCCGACGGACGAGCCGACCGACGAGCCCACGGACGAACCGACCGACCAGCCCACCGACGAGCCGACGGACCCGGCGGTCGTGGACGGCGCGATCGTCGACGGCAACCTCGACTGGGGCGTCAAGAAGAGCTTCCGTACGTATGTGACGGGCCCCATCGCCAAGGGCAAGGTCGAACTCGCGGCCGGCGCGACCCAGCCGGGCGAGGCCTACCGCTTCCCCAAGGCCACGGGCTCGTTCGACGCCGACGCGCAGACCCTCTTGGCGAAGTTCGAAGGATCCGTCCGCTTCCTGGGCCACGAGGAGGCGGGCTCGTACATCCTCGACCTCAAGCTCAGCGGTCTGGAGGCCGAGGTCGAGAACGGCAAGGGCACGCTCGTCGCGGACGTCAGCACCAAGGACCGGGAGACGCACGAGGTCTCCACCTTCGAGGACCTGACCATCGCCACGCTCGACCTGCCCGCCGGTGACCTGGCGGCCGAGGACGGCGTGGTCACGCTGGACGCCGTACCCGCCTCGCTCACCGCGGACGGCACGAAGGCGTTCGGCGGCATGTACCAGGCGGGCGATGCGCTGGACGCCGTCACCGCGGCCGTCTCCCTCACGGACGACGCCCAGCTCCCGGGCGGTTCGGGTGGCTCGGGCAGTACGGGCGGCAGCGCGGGCGGTACGACCGGCGGCGTCGGCACCACGGGCGGTACCGGTGGCACGGCGGGCGGCGGCACCGTCGGTGGCTCCGCGGGCGGCGTGGGGAATCTCGCGAGCACCGGCTCCGAGGTTCCCACAGGCGCGCTGACCGGCGCGGCGGGCGCGCTCGCCCTCGCGGGCGCCGCCGCCGTCTACGTCGCCCGGCGCCGTAACACCGCCATCGACGAGGTCTGACGGGCCAGTTGAGCCGTTGGACCACGTGCGAGGGACCTTCAAGGGACCTCAAGGGGCAGGGCCGTACCGCGGGAGTCGCGGTACGGCCCTGCCCCGTCGGGCACACCTCGCACGTGATGTTCAACGGCTGATGCTTCAATGCCTGCGTGAATGACATCGCCGACGGCGGCATCGAAGTACTGAGCGTCTTCTGCGGGGGCGACGGGCGGCACGGCAACCCGCTCGGAGTCGTACGGCACGGCCGCGACTACCCCGACGAGGCGTCCCGGCAGGCGCTCGCCGCCGAACTCGGCTTCAGCGAGACCGTGTTCGTGGACGACCCCGAGCGCGGCCATGTGGACATCTACACCCCGGGCGTGCGGCTGCCGTTCGCCGGACACCCGCTCGTGGGCGCCGCGTGGCTGCTCGACCTGGAGCTGGTCAACCCGCCCGTCGGCGAGGTGTGGGTGCGCCAGGACGGCGAGTTCACCTGGATCACGGCGCGCCCCGAATGGGCCCCGCCGCGCACCCTGTGCCGCTACGGGTCGGCCGCCGAGGTCGACGCCCTGCCCGCGCCGCCGCCGGGTGAGGGCTGGCTCTACGCGTGGGCGTGGGAGGACGAGTCGGCAGGCCGGGTCAGGGCGCGGGCCTTCCCGCGCCGCGACGACGGCATCGTGGAGGACGAGGCGACGGGGGCGGCTGCCCTGCTGCTCACCGCCGAGCTGGGACGGGCCCTGAACATCACGCAGGGCCGGGGGTCGCAGATCCTCACTGCCCCCGGCCCTGACGGCTCGATCGAGGTCGGCGGACGCGTCCGCCTGCTCGCGCCGCGCTGAACGCGGTCGCTCGCGTCACCCTCCTCAGGCGCTGAGGGGGAACTCGCCCTCCAGCTCGTGGAACACGGCACCGTTGAAGTCGAACGCCCGCTTGCACTCCTCGATGACGCGCTGCTTCTCCAGGTCGTCCACCGGGACCGCGTCGAGCAGTTCGCGGTAAGTGCGCTTGAACGCCGCCGGGTTGGAGATCTCGTCGAAGACGTAGAAGCGGACGCCGTCGCCCCTGCGGGCGAAGCCCCAGGTCTTCTCCGCCATGTCGCGGACGACCTGGCCGCCGGAGAGATCCCCGAGGTAGCGGGTGTAGTGGTGGGCCACATAGCCGCCGGGCCAGGTGCGGGCGCACTCGGTGATCCTCGCCGCGTACGCCGCGGTGGCGGGCAGCGGCTCCAGGCCCTCGCGCCAGCCGGCGCCCCGCAGATGCGTCAGGTCGCGCTCCAGGGCGTCGGCGCGCATCAGCTCGGGCCGCAGGAAGGGGCCGGCGACCGGGTCACCTTCGAGAGCCCCGGCGGCGTCCTCCAGCGCGCGGTACACGAACCAGAGCTGTTCGGTGTAGCGCGTGTACGCCTCCACCCCGAACCGCCGGCCCAGCAGGTCGCTCATGAAGGTCGAGGTGTTCACCTCCGTGTGCTTCTCGTGCGAGGCGACACGGATCATCGTCGAGAAGGGGGTCGGGGCGGTGGCGGTGGCGTCCAAAGCGGGCCTCCGGGGGCCGAGAGAAACGGAAGAACCAGACCGGGGTCCGGCGGGGCAGCATGGGCGCTTGCCTTCGCCGATCCTCCTACTTAGGCTTACCTAAGTCAACTGGTTCCCGACGTCCTGTCGGTAAAAGTGTCACCCGCCGAGCGCGCGGGGGCCACCCGTCCTCGGTGTGTCCCTCGCGCGGCGCGCAGCAGGTCAGGGCGTCCGCGTCACGGCAGGGTCAGGATGTCCGCGCCGGTTTCCGTCACCACGAGCGTGTGCTCGAACTGGGCGGTCCGCCTGCGGTCCTTCGTCACCACGGTCCAGCCGTCGTCCCACATCTCGTACTCGTGGGTGCCCAGCGTGAGCATCGGCTCGATGGTGAAGGTCATGCCGGGCCGCATGACGGTCGTCGCGTGCGGGCTGTCGTAGTGCGGGATGATCAGCCCGGAGTGGAACGACGAGTTGATGCCGTGCCCGGTGAAGTCGCGGACCACGCCGTAACCGAAGCGCTTGGCGTACGACTCGATGACGCGGCCGATGACATTGATCTGCCGGCCGGGCCTGACGGCCTTGATGGCCCGGTTCAGTGACTCACGGGTCCGCTCGACCAGCAGCCTGGACTCCTCGTCGACGGCACCGCAGAAGTACGTGGCGTTGTTGTCGCCGTGCACGCCGTTGATGTAGGCGGTGACGTCGAGATTCACGATGTCGCCGTCGCGCAGCACGGTGGAGTCGGGGATGCCGTGGCAGATGACCTCGTTGACCGAGGTGCAGAGCGACTTCGGGAACTCGCGGTAGCCGAGGGTCGAGGGGTACGCCCCGTGGTCGACCATGAAGTCGTGCGCGACCCGGTCGAGCTCGTCGGTGGTGACGCCGGGCGCGATGTGCTTCGCGGCCTCCTCCATCGCCTGGGCGGCGATCCGTCCGGCGATCCGCATCAGCTCGACGGTCTCGTCGCTCTGCACCTCCGACCCGGTGTACGGGGCCGGCTGAGGTTTGCCGACGTACTCCGGGCGCCGGATTTTCGCGGGAACGGTACGGGCGGGAGAGAGCTCCCCGGGCACGAGGAGTGACTGGCCAGACATACCAGCGAGTCTAACCAGCGTTCAAAAGCCGTCGGTGGGGCAGCATGGCGTTCAGAGGGTTCAGAGGAAGGAGCCGATCGATGGCCCTGTTCAAGAAGCGCACGGTGGGTAAGCCGGGCGAGTGGTTCTACTGCCTGGAACACAAACGGGTCGAGGAGGGCCCCGACTGTCCGGCCAAGGACCGCTTCGGCCCGTACGCCTCCAGACAGGAGGCGGAGCGCGCCATGGAAACGGCGGCCGAACGCAACCTCGACTGGGAGACGGACCCCCGCTGGCACGACAAGCAGCAGGACCCGCCGCCGTCCTGACACCGCTTCCCCGCCGGCCCGTCCGGCGTCAGGCGACCGCGCCTGGCGCCGGGACCTCGGCGGCGACCGCGTTCTCCGCCGCCTCCTGGTGGGCCTTGCGGCGCAGCGCGTCCTCGTCCGTCGCCGAGTCGTACGTCATCAGCTTGGGCAGCACCGCCGCCAGCAGCCCCACGGCCACCACGCACGCCACCCCGCCGCTCCAGACCGCCGGGCGGGTGCCTGTCCAGCCGGCCACCGTGCCCGCGCGGACCTGTCCGAGCTGCGGACCCACGCTGTACGACAGCAGCTCCAGGCCCGCCAGCCTGCCCCGCAGTTCCTCGGGGATCGTCTGGTTCCAGATCGTCGAACGGCCGAGGCCGCTGAGCATGTCGCCGGCGCCCGCCAGCATCAGGAAGAGCAGGACCAGCCAGATGTTCGGCATCCAGCCCGCGAGGGTCATCGCCAGGCCCCAGCCGCCCGCGCCGAGCACCACCATCAGGCCGTGCCGCCGGATCCCCGACGCCCAGCCGCTGGTCAGGCTGACCAGTACGGAACCGAGCGGGATGGCCCCGTACATCAGCCCCAGCGCCCACTCGGCCTCCAGGTCCTCCGCGAGGAACGGGAAGATCGCGAGCGGGTAGGCGAAGAGCATCGCGCTCAGGTCGACCGCGTACGTGCCCAGCAGCACCGGCTTGCTCCACGCGTACCGCGCGCCCTCGGCGATCCCGCGCAGCGACGGTTTGCCCGCCTCCTTGGAAGGCGGCGCGGGCCGCAGCCGCAGACACATCAGTACGGAGGCGACGAACCCGGTCACGGTCAGCGCGTACGCCGTCGCCGTCCCCGAGAACGCCACCACGACACCGGCCACCGCGGGCCCCGCGACCGCCGCGGTCTGCCAGCGCAGCGCGTTGAGCGCGGCGGCGGCCGTCGTCTGGGCGTGCGGCACGATCCGCGCGATCAGCGAGTCCAGCGCGGGCCGCTGGATACCCGCCAGCGCGGAGACACCGGCGGCCACGACGTACAGCGGCCAGAGGGCCGGCCGGGGCAGCAGCGCGTTGATCAGCAGGATGACCGCGAGCAGTCCGAGGCCCGTCTCGGAGAGCAGGATCAGCCTGCGGCGGTCGACCGCGTCGGCGAGCGCACCCCCGTACAGCCCGAAGACGATCAGCGGGACCAGCTCGACGGCGCCCATCGCGCCCACCGCGAGGGGCGAGTTGGTGAGGTCCTTGATCTGGAGCGGCAGCGCGATCATGGCCATGGAGCTGCCGAAATATGTCACCAGGCCCTGGATCCACAGGAGTCGGAACTCGCGCAGCGTGCGCAGGGGGGTGAGGTCCGGCAGGATCGCGGACAGCTTTCGAGTCACGAGAGGCCATGCTCTGTCGAGACGGTCACGACGGGCAACTTCTTTAGCCGGCCCTCGACTCCGCATCCGACTCCGCATCCGACTCCGCCCCCGGCGCGGGCGTCACCAGCGGGCGGGCGGCGGTGACGTCAGCTGGTCGACGAGCCGTGACAGCCGGTCCCGGAAGCGGCGCCTGCCGTGCGCCGCCGGCAGGCTGTTCTCGCCGGCCGCCGCGCTCACCAGGTGCTGCACCATGTCGAGGTCGATGCCCGGCCCGCCATCCTCGGAAGTCTCCGGAGCCGGCGGGGCGATCGTGAGCGCGTCGTGCGCGAGCCCCACCACCTCGGAGTCCCCGCTCCCCAGCGACAGCACCGTCGCCCCCGCCCGCCGCGCGTCGTGCACCCGCTCCAGCAGCCCGCCGTCCGGCCGCTCCGGTGCCACCATCAGCAGCGTCTCACCCCGTCCCGCCGCCTGGAGCCTCCCGAGCCCGACGGCCAGATGGGGTGGGTCGCCGGGCCGTACCCCGTGCCGTACGAGCAGCGGCGCCAGCTCCGGACGGCCGGACCAGGCCGCCTCGTCCACGAGATGCGCGGCCATGTGCCACGGCTCGTACGCCCGCGTCCCGACCAGCAGCAGTCCGCCCCCGTGTGGCACGACGGAGGACCGCAGGGACGCGGCGAACCGCCTGGTCGCGGCCGGCCACTCCGTACCGGCCAGGACTTCACGGAGCAGGGCGACGCGTACGGCATCCATGGGCCGGGATCCTGCCGCAGCTGCGGGCCCCGCACCGGAGGTCGGCACGGCGTCACCCGAACGTGCCATTCCGGCTGTGCGGGGGCGCGAGAGGGGGCCGTGAGGGTCGCGCCGAGTGGGTTCCACGGCGACAAGTACTGTCAAGGTCATGACTTCTACCGACAGCGGCAGCACGCCGAAGCCCCCTGCCAAGGACCCCTGGGAGCTTCCCGACGTCGCGGATCTGACCGTGGGTGTTCTCGGCGGCACCGGTGACCAGGGGCGCGGCCTCGCCTACCGGCTGGCACGGGCCGGGCAGAAAGTGATCATCGGTTCCCGCGCGGCCGAGCGCGCCGAGACGGCCGCGGCCGAACTCGGCCTGGGCATCGAGGGTGCGGACAACGCCGAGTGCGCGCGCCGCAGCGACATCGTCATTGTCGCTGTGCCGTGGGACGGCCACGCCAAGACGCTGGAATCGCTCAGGGAAGAACTCACGGGCAAGCTCGTCGTCGACTGCGTCAACCCCCTCGGCTTCGACAAGAAGGGCGCCTACGCGCTGACGCCGGAGGAGGGCAGCGCCGCCGAACAGGCCGCTGCCCTGCTGCCCGGCTCACGCGTGACCGGCGCCTTCCACCATCTGTCCGCCGTACTGCTCCTGGACGCCTCGGTCGGGCGGATCGACACCGATGTGATGGTGCTGGGCGAGACGCGGGCCGACACCGACATCGTGCAGGCGCTCGCGGCGCGTATCCCCGGGATGCGGGGGGTGTTCGCGGGGCGGCTGCGCAACGCGCACCAGGTGGAGTCGCTCGTGGCGAACCTGATCTCCGTCAACCGCCGTTACAAGGCGCACGCGGGTCTGCGGGTCACCGACGTCTGAGGGCGACGGGGCATGGGGGACACTGGACTTGCGCCGTACGCGCGTCCTCACGCCCCCGACAGGAGCCGACCTCATGCCCCGCCTCGCCCTCTACGCCCTCGTCGTCTGCCTCCTGGCCGTCACGGCGGCCGTGGTGTCCTTCGTCCAGGGGAGCACCTGGCTCGGCGTCGTCTGGGTGCTGCTGGCCGGGCTGTCCTCGAACATGGCCTGGTACTACCTCCGCAGGGCGAGGACAGCTGCCTCGCGCTAGCGCGTGCCCGGCGCCCTGTCGGCGACACGCCGAAAACGTCTCGCCTGCGGGGGTGGGTTCCGGCGAGGGTGGGTGTACGGCGGGGGAGGCGCACATGGGGGGCAGGAACGTGGGGGAGCTGTCGGCCGACCGGATGGTCGTACCGGACAATGGTGGAGTGCGTTACCGGCTTCTCGGCCCCACCCGGGCACTGCGCCCCGACGGCATCCCGTACGCCGTCGGCGGACCGAGGCTGCGCGCGCTGCTGACGGTGCTGGCGCTGCGGCCCGGCCGGACCGTCCCGGCGGCCACCCTTGTCGAGGAGGTTTGGGACGGCGAAGCGCCCGCGGACGCCGCCGGCGCGCTCCAGGCCCTGGTCAGCAGGCTCCGCCGGGTGCTCGGTGCCGGGGCGGTCGTCTCTGACACCGGTGGGTACCGGCTCCGCGCGGCCCCGGAGGACGTGGACCTGTACCGCTTCGAACGGCTCACGGCCGAGGGCACCAAGGCGCTGGACGCCGGCAGCCCCGAACGGGCCGCCGAACTCCTGGACGAGGCGCTGGCGCTCTGGCACGGCCCCGCGCTGTCCGACCTGCCCGACCGCAGGGCGGAGTCGGCGCGCTGGGAGGCCCGCCGGCTGGGCGCCCGCAGGGCACGGCTCACGGCGGCGCTCGCCATCGGCCGGGCGGAGGAGGCGCTGCCGGAGCTGGCGGAGCTCTGCGACGACCACCCCATCGACGAACTGCTCCAGGCCCTGCGCATCCGCGCGCTGCGCGCCGTGGGGCGTACGGCCGAGGCGCTGTCGGCGTACGACGACGTACGCCGCGACCTCGCGACCCGGCTCGGCACCGACCCGGGGCCCGAACTGCGCTCGCTGCACAAGGAGTTGCTGAGCCCGGACGAGCACGGGACGCGCCAGAACGCGAACGGCCACCGCGCGAACGGCGAGCACGGCAACGGCGACCGCCCGCGCCGTACGCCCCGGACCGAGCCCGCGCCCGCGGTCAACGGCGCCGCGCCCCCTTCGGCCTCCGGCAACCTCCGCGTCCCCCTCACCAGCTTCGTCGGCCGCGACACCGACCTGGACGCCCTGCGGGGAGACCTCCGCGACGCGCGGCTCGTCACCCTGCTCGGGGCCGGCGGCGCCGGGAAGACGCGTCTGTCGCAGGAGGCCGCCGCCGCGGCCGACCCCGCTGGCTGGCCCGACGGGGTGTGGCTCGCCGAACTCGCCCCCGTGGACGACCCCGCGACTGTGCCGGAGGCCGTACTCCTCGCGCTCGGGGCGCGCGAGACCGTGCTGCGCGGCGCCGGGGCCGAGGGGCTGCGCGCTGCCGACCCGGGCTCCAACGACCCCCTCGTACGGCTCGTGGAGCACTGTTCGCGCCGGCGCATGCTGATCCTGCTCGACAACTGCGAGCACGTCGTGGACGCCGCCGCCCGGCTCGCCGAGGAACTGCTGGCCCGCTGCCCCGGCGTGACCGTCCTCGCCACCAGCCGCGAACCGCTCGGCGTGCCCGGCGAGGTCGTACGCCCCGTCGGCCCGCTGCCCGAGCCGATGGCGCTGCGGCTGCTCGCCGACCGCGGCGCCGCCGCCCGCCCCGGCTTCCGTACGGACGAGGACCCGGCCGCCGCCGACGAGATCTGCCGCAGGCTCGACGGGCTGCCGCTCGCGATCGAACTGGCCGCCGCGCGGCTGCGGATGCTCACCCCCCGGCAGATCGCCGACCGCCTCGACGACCGCTTCCGCCTGCTGACCGGCGGCAGCCGCACCGTACTGCCCAGACAGCAGACGCTGCGCGCCGTGGTCGACTGGTCGTGGGACCTGCTCGACTCCGCCGAGCGGACCGCGCTGGGAGCCCTGTCCGTCTTCGCGGGCGGCTGCGACCTGGCCGCCGCCGAGGCCGTGTGCGGGCCCGACGCGCTGGAAGTGCTCGGCTCGCTGGTCGACAAGTCGCTCGTGGTCGCCACCCCCGCCCCGGACGGGGCGATGCGCTTCCGGCTGCTGGAGACCGTCCTGGAGTACGCGGGTGAGCGGCTGGACGAGTCCGACGGCCGCGCCGCCGCCGAGCGCCGCCATCTCGTGCACTTCCGGGAGCTGGCCCGGTGCGCCGACCCGAAGCTGCGCGGTGCGGAGCAACTCCCGTGGATCGAGCGGCTCTCGGTCGAGTACGAGAACCTGCGCACCGCGCTGCGGCACGCCGTCGCGGCCGGGGACGAGCACGAGGCGCTCTGTCTGGTGCACTCCCTCGCCTGGTACTGGCACATCCGCGACATGCGCACCGACGCCCGGCACTGGTCGGGCGCCGCCGCCGAACTGGGCCCCGACCCCTTCGATCCACCGGTCTCCCCGGCCCCGCCGATCCACGAACGGTGTACGGACGCGCCGCCGCCGATGGCGCCCGAGCTGCTGCTGGAGGCGCGGCGCGGGGCCCGGCTGATCCATCTGGCCAACATGGACCACGACTTCGACGTGTGGACCTCGCCCGACGCGCTGGAGTGGCTGCGCCGCGTCCGTGAGGTGTACCGGCCCGGTCTGCCGCAGACCTGCCGTACACCCGGCTCGCTCTGGTTCTTCTCCATCCTGCTGACGGGGGAGTCCGACCGGCTCCGTGAGGTGACGGACGGGACCGTCGACGCGTGCCGGGACCTCGGCTACGAGTGGGAGCTCGCGTCGGCCCTCCAGGTGCGCGCCAACATCCTCGCCAACCGCACCGAGTGGGTCGGCGACGCGGGCCGGGACGCCGAGGAGAGCCTGGAGATCTTCACCAGGATCGGCGACGCGTGGGGCGCCGCGGAGGCCCTGTCGGCCCGTGCCGAGGCCTTTGAGCGCAGCGGTGAGTTCGAGCGCTCCGCGACCGACTTCCGCGCCGCCATCGACAACGCCCGGCTGCTCGGCGCCGAGTCGCAGATCTCGCTCCTGCGCACGCGCCTGGCGGGCGTGATGATGGAGACGGGCGACGGGGACGAGGCCGAGGCGATGCTGCGCGAGATCCTCGCCAGGACCGAACGGCGGGGCTACGAGGCCGAGCCGGCCGCCCGCCTCTATCTGGCGATGTGGCTCGGCCGCACCGGACGCGCCACCGAGGGCCGCCGTGAACTCGACCTGTTGCTCGATGACTTCAACCGTTCCAACCTCGCCCTCTTCGAAGGGTTCGTGTTCGGGCTGCTCTCCTGGCTGGAGAATCTCGACGGGCGGTACGCCGAGGCGCTCGACCGGTCACGGCAGGCCCTGGACCGTACGCGCGACCCGATGTCGCGGATGGTCGCCCCGCAGATGCCGGCGGTCCATCTGCTCACCGCGGGCTGGGCGATGGCCGGACTCGGCGGCCCGGAGCGGGTACGCGACGGCGCGCGCCTCGTGGGCGCGTACGAGGCGCACCTGCCGCGGGGCCACTACTCCCACTCGCAGGAGCGCGAGTGCCGGGAGGGGGCCGATGCCACGATCCACGCGGGCGGGCTCGCGGGCGCCGACTACGAGAAGGCGCTCGCCGAGGGCCGCACGCTCTCCCTCGACGAGGCCTTCGAACTCGCCGGCGCCTGAGGCGCCCGTCTCCGTCCCACCGGAGGCCCGGTCTCAGGTCTTCTTGCGGAACTTGGCCACCGCGATCGGCGCCGTCACCACCGTGATCACCGCCGACCACGCCAGCGTCAGCCACAGGTCGTGCGCGACCGGCCCGCCGATGAACAGCCCGCGCGCCGCGTCGGCCAGATTCGACAGCGGGTTGTAGTCCGTGAAGTTCTGCAGCCAGCCCGGCATCGTGGACGGCGGGGTGAAGATCGAGGAGCCGAACTGGAGCGGCATCAGCACCAGGAAGCCGACCCCCTGCACCGCCTGCGCCGTCTTCACCGTGAGACCGATCAGGATGAAGATCCACATCAGCGACGCGCCGAACAGCAGCGAGAGCCCGATCGCGCCCAGCACATGGAGCGGTGAGGTCTCGACCTCCATACCGAGGACGAAGCCCACGGTCAGCAGGATCGCGAAGGCGACCATCATGCGGCCGACCTCGACCACGATCTTCGCGACCAGGACCGACGACCGCGCGATGGGCATCGTCCGGAACCGGTCCATGACCCCCTTCTGGAAGTCCTCGTTTATCCCGCTGCCCACCGCCATCGAGACGTTGAGCCCCATCATCGCCATCAGACCGGGGACCAGATAGCTCACGTACTCGGACTGGTTGCCCTTGCCCGCGACGGCCCCGCCGAAGACGAAGACGAAGAGCAGCGTGAAGACGATCGGCATCAGCAGGACGTCGAACATCGACTCCGGGTCCTGCTTGATCTGGAGGGCGTTACGGCGAGCGAGGGCGCCGATGTGCCGCAGATTGGCCCGCAGACCGATCCGGCCCTCGTCGGCGGTGGTCCGGACTCGCTGTTCGGTCCGGGGGGACGGCGCGGGCTCCGTCACCTTCGTCGTAGTCGCCGTACTCATGCCGCGGCTCCCTTCAACTGCGCGTCGGTCTCTGTGCCGTCGGACTGCTCGCTCGACTTCTCGCCCGTGATCGCCAGGAACACCTCGTCCAGACTGGGCAGATGGGTGCCGATGTGCGCGATGTCGAAACCGCGCCCGCCCAGCAGCCCGATGACGGCGGTCAGTTGCTCGTCGGCGAGGATCGGCACGAAGAGCATGCCGTCGTGGATCTGCGATCCCGCGATGCCGTCCAGCCCCGTCTCGTTCAGCGCCCTGGCCATCTCCGGCAGCCGGGCGGGGTCGCTCGGGCGGATCTCCAGGGTCCGGCCGCCGACCTTCGCCTTCAGCTCGTCGACCTTGCCGCCCGCGACGACCCGGCCGCGGTCGATGACCGTCAGCTCGCTCGCGAGCTGCTCCGCCTCTTCCATGTACTGCGTGGTGAGCAGGACGGTCACGCCGTCGGACACCATCCGCTGGACCTCTGCCCACACCTCGTTACGGGTGCGGGGGTCGAGACCCGTGGTCGGCTCGTCCAGATAGAGCACCGCGGGCTTGCCGATCATCGACGCCGCGAGGTCCAGGCGCCTGCGCATACCGCCGGAGTACTGAAGCACCGGCTTCTTCGCCGCCTCGGTGAGCGAGAACCGCTCCAGCAGCTCGTCGGCGCGCTTACGGGCGGCGGGCCGGGGCAGATCGAGCAGCCGCCCGATCATGTACAGGTTCTCCCAGCCGGCGAGCTTCTCGTCCACCGAGGCGTACTGCCCGGTGAGGCCGATGGTGCGGCGGAGCTGTCGCGGCTGCTTGACGACGTCGTAGCCGGCGACGACGGCCGTGCCCGCGTCGGGCAGGATCAGGGTGGACAAGCAGCGTACGAGGGTGGTCTTACCGGCGCCGTTCGGGCCGAGGACACCGAGGACCGTGCCTTCACGCACGTCCAGGTCCACCCCGTCCAGCGCCTTGGTCGCACCGTAGTGCTTGACCAGGCCCCGCACTGTGACGGCCGTGGTGCCGTCGGCAGGGATTGTGTCGATTCGCGTCATGCCGACGATCCTGGCATCCGCCACTGACAACGGACCGACAGGCGGCCGACAGCCCGCCGACACGCACAAGTAGGACCTGTCCCGGGAGGACGCGCGACGGATGCGCCGCGACCCCCGGGAACGCCGACAGCCCGCCGATGGGGGATGTCGGCGGGCTGTCTTCTGTTGCGGCAGTGGCTGCTGTGGTGGGGCTGTGGGGCTAGTGGAAGGTGTGCTCTTCCTGCGGGAACGTACCGCCAACGACCTCGTCCGCGAACGCCTTCGCGGCGTCGCCGAGCGTCTGCCGGAGGTTCGCGTACTGCTTGGTGAAGCGTGGCACCTTGCCACCCGTGAGACCCACCATGTCGGTGTACACGAGCACCTGCGCGTCGGTGTCAGGACCGGCGCCGATGCCTATGGTCGGGATGGACAGCGACCGCGTGACCTCGGCGGCGACCTCGGCGGGCACCAGCTCCAGGACCACCGCGAACGCGCCGGCCGCCTGCGCCGACTTGGCGTCTTGCAGCAGCCGGTGAGCGGCCTCGTCGCCCCGGCCCTGCACCCGGTAGCCGAGGGTGTTCACCGACTGCGGCGTCAGGCCGAGGTGCGACATGACCGGGATACCGGCCTGGACCAGCAGCTCCGTCTGGGGCAGCGAGCGCGCCCCGCCCTCCAGCTTGACCGCGCCGACCCCGGCGTCCTTGACCAGCCGGGTGGCGCTGCGCAGGGCCTGGACGGGGCCTTCCTGGTACGAGCCGAAGGGGAGGTCGCCGACGACGAGGGCGCGCTTGGTGCCCCGTACGACCGCCGCGGAGAGCATCGTCATCTCATCGAGCGTGACCGGTACCGTGGTCTCGTAGCCGAGATGGACATTGCCCATCGAGTCGCCGACGAGCATGACCGGAATGCCGGCCTCGTCGAAGACGGAAGCGGTCATCGCGTCGTAGGCGGTGAGCATGGGCCACTTCTCGCCGCGTCGCTTGGCGGCGGCGATGTCGTGGACGGTGACGCGGCGGGTGCTGGTGCCGCCGTAGAGCGACTTGGTGTCGCCGGAGGGGTTCTGCGCAGCCTCGGACTTCATGGCGTACGGCTCCTTCGTCATCTCGAGGCGCCCTGACGGCGTCCCCGGACCGAGTCCATGGTGGCATCTCCGGACCACCGACGGGAAGTGGGGTTGCTCCGGCCGGGCCGGTTCGTTGGGTAAAGAATTTACAATACGAGACGGTCTCGTATTGAAATAGGCATACGCTCGGGCCATGTCCACATCGTCACCCTCGTCCACACCGCCGCCGTCCTCACCGGTATCCGGGCCGGCCGGCGGCCACGGCTCGGCACCCCGGGTCCCCGAAGCCATTCACCGCCGCCGCTGGGCCATCCTCGGCGTCCTGATGTTCAGCCTGCTCATCGTGGTGCTGGACAACTCGATCCTGAACGTCGCGGTCAAGACGATCGCGAGCCCCGAGCCCGTCGGACTCGGCGCCACCCAGAGCGAGCTCGAATGGGCGATCAACTCCTACACCCTCGTCTTCGCCGGCCTCCTCTTCACCTCCGGTCTGCTCGGCGACCGCGTCGGCCGAAAGAAGGTGCTGCTCTTCGGCATCGCGGTCTTCGGCGTCGGCTCGGCCCTCGCCGCGATGTCCGGATCGCCCGGTGAACTCGTCGCGTACCGCGCTCTGATGGGCTTCGGCGCCGCCTTTGTGATGCCGGCCACCCTCGCCGTCCTGATGAACGTCTTCGAGCGTGACGAGCAGCCCAAGGCCATCGGCATATGGGCCGGCAGTGTCGGACTCGGCATAGCCGTCGGGCCCATCACCGGCGGCGTCCTGCTCGAACACTTCTGGTGGGGCTCGATCTTCCTGATCAACGTCCCCGTGGTGGTCGTCGCCCTGATAGCCATGGTGGTGCTGGTCCCGGACTCCAGGGACCCCAACCCCGGCCGGGTCGACCCGGTTGGCGTACTGCTCTCGATCGTCGGCCTCGTACTGCTGGTGTACGGGATCATCCGCGCGGGCGAACTCGCCGACTTCACCGACGCCGGGGTGCTGGCCTCGACCATCGGCGGTCTGGCCGTCCTGGCCGCGTTCGTCGTGCACCAGAAGCGCAGCGACCATCCGTCGATCGACATGTCCTACTTCAAGAAGCCCGCGTTCTCGGCCGCTGTCGCCGCCATCGCGCTGGTCTTCTTCGCCCTGATGGGCGTGACCTTCTTCTCGGCCTTCTACCTCCAGAGCGTGCGCGGCTACAGCGCGCTCGACTCGGGTCTGCTGATCCTGCCGCTCGCCGTGGCACAGATGGTGTTCGCGCCGCGTGCCCGGCTGGTCGTCGAACGGTTCGGCGCCCGCGCGGTCTGCACCGCCGGCATGCTGCTCGTCGCCGCCGGCCTCGCCGCGTTCGCCCTGTTCGACGCCACCACACCCGTCTGGGTGCTGTGCGTCGTGTTCTTCGTCCAGGGCACCGGAATGGCCCACATCATGCCGCCGGTGACCGTCGCCGTCATGCAGGCCCTGCCGCGCGAGAAGGCCGGCTCGGGCTCGGCCGTCAACAACACCTTCCGCCAGGTCGGCGGCGCGCTCGGGATCGCCGTACTCGGCTCGCTGCTCTCCACCACCTACCGCGGCGAGATCGAGGGACACCTCGGCGCCGTACCGGCCGCCGCGCGCGACACGGCGGGGGAGTCGATCGAGGCGACCATGGCCGTCGCCGGGAAACTCGGCCCCGCCGGCGGCCAGTTGATCTCCTCCGCGAACGACGCCTTCCTGACCGCCATGCACGTCACGGCCCTCGGTTCGGCCGCCGTCGCGCTGGTCGGCACCGTCGTGGTGGCGCTCTTCATGCCGGGCCGTACGGCTCCGAAGGGACCCGCCCCGAAGAAGCAGGCGTCCGGTCCGCAGGCGGAGCCGCCGGCCGAGCCCGCGCCGGCCCTGCGGGACTGACGGGCGGTCGACCGCGCCCGACCGGTCGGGGACGGTCGACCGTGTCCGCCGGCGTCGGCGAGAATCGACCGCGTCGCGCGGCGTACGGCGTGGTGGAGCAGGGCGAAAGGTGAGGCGTTGCGAGGGCGAGAACAGGGTGAGGAACGGGAGCCCAGGCGAGGCCGGCCGCGCAGCGAGGCGGCCGAACGCGCCATCATCGAGGCCGTGGTGCGGCTTCTTGAGGAGGGTGAGCCGCTGGCCGGGCTCTCCATCGAGCGCATCGCGCGGACGGCGGGCGTCGGCAAGGCGACCATCTACCGGCGCTGGCGCGACAAGGAAGAGCTCTTCGTCGACGTCCTGCGCGACATCGAGCCGCCCGACCCGGCCCTGTCCGGCACCTCGGGCCTCGCCGACATCCTCATCATTCTGGAGACCCTGCGCCGCCGGGGTCTCGCCCAGCGCGACTCGACCCTGCTCCACAGCGTCCTCTCGCAGATGAAGAGCCACCCGAAGCTGTGGAACGCCTACCACGCCACCGTCATCGAGCCGCGCCGGGTCGCGATGCGGGCGGCGGTCCGCCGCGCCGTCGCCGCGGGTGAACTCCGCGACGACATCGACGTGGAGCTGATGACCGAACTGATCACCAGCCCCATGCTCGTACGCACCATCCACCGCAGGGACGCGCCGCTGGAGGACGACCTCTCCGAGCGGATCGTCCGGACGCTGCTCGAAGGCCTGCGCCCCAGGGAAACCGCCACGGACGCCGTCGGCGGGACGGAGAGCTGAGCGCCTGCCGTGCGTCCGCGCCGAACGTGCGTGTTCCGTCACAGCCGCCCGCCGTTCACCCTCGCCCGGAACCCGCCGCCCCTCACCACTCGTCCTTGTGCCCGTACGGCCGTCGTGGGGGGACGGCAGGGATAGCGCCCGTCATCGCCTAGGGTCGACGGCGGGCGTGCACGGCAAGGCAGCGAGGGCAGGCGGAATGACGCAGGAGTACACGGCTGAGTCCCAGGTGGACGGCGCCGAGGACAACGACCCTCCCACGAGCCGGTTCCGGGCCTTCGCCGACCGCGTACGCGGCGACCGCGGGATCTGGCGGAGGGGTCTCGTCCTCGCGGTGCTGGCCGTCCTGACGGCGCTGCTGATGATCCTGCACGCCCAGGTCCCCAACCGCATCGGCAACTTGGGCAGTCTCATGGAGACCTTCCTGCCGTGGCTGGGGCTGTTCGTCCCCGTGATTCTCGTGGGCGCGCTGGTACGGCGCTCCGCCACCGCGCTGATCGCGCTCCTGCTGCCCGCAGTCGTCTGGGTCAATCTCTTCGGCGGGCTGCTCCTCGACAAGTCGGGCGGCGGCGGCGATCTGACGGTCGCCACGCACAACGTCAACGCGGAGAACACCGACCCGGAGGGAACCGCGCGCGAGATCGCCGCGTCGGGTGCGGACGTCGTCGCGCTGGAGGAACTGAAGGCATCGGCGGTTCCGACGTACGAGAAGGGGCTGGCCGGGACGTACAAGTACCACTCGGTGCAGGGCACGGTGGGCCTCTGGAGCAAGTACCCGGTGACCGGCAGCAGCCCCGTCGACATCGGGATGGGCTGGACCCGCGCGATGCGCGCCACGGTGACGACGCCGAAGGGCGAGGTCGCCGTCTACGTGGCGCACCTGCCGTCCGTACGCGTCAAGCTGCACGCCGGATTCACCGCCAACCAGCGCGACAACAGCGCCGACGCGCTCGGTGAGGCGATCGCGGACGAGGAGATCCGGCGGGTGGTGCTGCTCGGCGACCTCAACGGCACGATGAACGACCGCTCCCTGAACGCCGTGACGTCGCAGATGCGTTCCACCCAGGGCGCCGCCGGTGACGGCTACGGCTTCAGCTGGCCCGCGGCGTTCCCGATGGCGCGGATCGACCAGATCATGGTCAAGGGCGTCGAGCCGCTGTCGTCGTGGACGCTGCCCCGGACGGGCAGCGACCATCTGCCGATCGCCGCCCGTATCGAACTCTGAGCTCCGCCGGGCCTGTTCAGCGCTTCGGTCGTCCGGTCGTCCGGCTGCTCACGGGCTCGGCGATTCCCGCCAGCGGTTGGTGATCGGCAGCCGCCGGTCCTTGCCGAAGCCCTTCGCGGAGATCTTGGTGCCCGGCGGGTACTGCCGCCGCTTGTACTCCGCCGTGTCCACCATGCGCAGCGTCTTCGCCACCACCGCCGGGTCGAAGCCCGCCGCGACGATCGCGTCCTTGCCCTGGTCGCGGTCGACGTACAGCGCCAGCAGCCGGTCCAGCACGTCGTAGTCCGGCAGCGAGTCCGTGTCGACCTGGCCGGGGCGCAGTTCGGCGCTCGGCGGCTTGGTGATGGAGTTCTCCGGGATGGGCGGGGTCTGGCCGCGCTCATCGGCGGCGCGGTTGCGCCAGCGGGCGAGCCGGAAGACCGTCGTCTTGTAGACGTCCTTGATCGGGCCGTACGCGCCGACGGAGTCGCCGTACAGCGTCGAATACCCCACCGCCAGCTCGGACTTGTTCCCCGGCGCGAGGACGATCTGGCCCTCCTGGTTGGACAGCGCCATCAGCATCGTGCCGCGCAGCCGCGACTGGAGGTTCTCCTCGGCGAGTCCGGTCAGGCCGAGCGAGTCCATGTACGCGTCGAACATCGGCTCGATGGGAACGGTGCGGAAGTTGAGCCCCGTACGGCGCGCCAGTTCGGCCGCGTCGCCGCGCGAGTGGTCCGAGGAGTACTTCGACGGCATGGAGACCCCGTAGACGTTCTCCGCGCCGAGCGCGTCGCAGGCGATCGCGGCGACGAGGGCCGAGTCGATGCCGCCGGAGAGGCCGATCAGGACGGACCTGAAGCCGTTCTTCGCCGCGTACGCGCGCAGGCCCACCACCAGGGCGGAGTAGACCTCTTCGTCGTCGTCCAGCCGGTCCGCGTAACCGCCGGCCAGCTCCGGCTCGTAGGCGGCGACGGGCTCCTCGGAGAGGACGACATGGTCGACGCGGAGCCCGTCGTCCAGGATGCCGGCCGGCGGTTCGGCGGCGGCCGCCGGCAGATCGAGGTCGAGCACCACGCAGCCCTCGGAGAACTGCGGTGCGCGCGCGACGACTTCGCCGTCCTTGTCGACGACGATCGAGTCACCGTCGAAGACCAGCTCGTCCTGGCCGCCGATCATCGCCAGATACGCGGTGGTGCACCCGGCCTCCTGGGCGCGCTTGCGTACGAGTTCGAGCCGGGTGTCGTCCTTGGCCTGCTCGTACGGCGAGGCGTTGATCGAGAGCAGCAGACCGGCCCCGGCGGACCTGGTGGCCGGGACCCGGCCGCCGTCCTGCCAGAGGTCCTCGCAGATCGCGAGGGCGACGTCGATGCCGCGCACCCGTACGACGGGCATGGTGTCGCCGGGCACGAAGTAGCGGTACTCGTCGAAGACGCCGTAGTTCGGCAGATGGTGCTTGGCGAACGACAGCGCCACCCCGCCCCGGTGCAGCACGGCGGCGGCGTTCTGCGGCGAGCCCGCCGGCCGGCCGATCCGCGGCCGGTCCCGCTCGGACCGGTCGAGATAGCCCAGTATGACAGGCAGCTCGCCGAAGCCCTCGTCGGCGAGCCGGGCGGCGAGCGCGCGCAGCGCGTCGCGGGACGCCTCGACGAAGGACGACCGCAGAGCCAGGTCCTCGACGGGATAGCCGGTGAGCACCATCTCGGGGAACGCGACGAGATGCGCGCCCTGCTCGGCGGAGTGCCGGGTCCAGTGCACGATCGCCTCGGCGTTTCCGGCGAGATCGCCGACCGTCGAGTCGATCTGATTCAGAGCGAGACGTAGTTGAGGCACGCGTCCACTGTAATCGTCTCTCTGACGCGATGGGGTGGCGGGGCAGGATCCGGCCGGCAGAACCCACGCACGGGCCGTGTGCGGGCCGCGCCACGGGGCGGCGGCCCGCACACGCGCCCGGTGCCTGTGAGGCTGCTCAGCCGGCCGCGTAGACCTGCTCGGCCCACGTGGCGATCTGCTCCTCGCTCAGGTGCTGCGCCAGATCCGCCTCGCTGATCATGCCGACGAGGCGCTTGTTCTCGATCACGGGCAGCCGGCGGATCTGGTGCTCCTGCATCTCTTCGAGCACGTCGTCCACCTCCGCGTCCGCGTCGATCCAGCGCGGTGTGCCGTTCGCCATCTCGGCCGCGGTGGTCTTCGCCGGGTCGTGGCCCTGCGCCACACAGCCCACGACGATGTCGCGGTCGGTCAGGATGCCCGTCAGCCGCTCGTCGACATCGGCGATGGGCAGCGCGCCCACGTCCAGGTCCCGCATGAGCTGCGCGGCCCGGTCCAGGGTCTCGTGCGAGGGGATCCAGTCGGCGCCGGGATGCATGATGTCTCTGGCGTTGGTCATGGGGTTCGTCCCTCCTGAATGCCGTCCTTCCCGAGCGCACCCATCGTCATGGGGCCGTACGGGTGTACGCGACCGCAGTCACCCGAACGGGTGAATCGTGGGTCCGGCGGGGCCGAGCGCGCACCGCCTGAACGGCGCCGCCCCCGCCCATGGAGATGATCTCCACGGACGGGGGCGGCGGTGCGCCTCGTACCTCGCGCGTCACGTCCTGCGTCAGGTGCGCGGCTTCGCGCCCCGGGCCTCCAAGAGGTCGGCCATCAGGCCCAGTTCGGACTGCTGGGCCGCCACCATGCCCTTGGCCAGAGCCTTCTCCGTGTCGACCGTGCACAGATCGGCGCAGCCCTGGGCCATCGTGACGCCGCCCTTGTGGTGGTCGGTCATCAACTGGAGGTACAGGATCTCGGCCTGCTCGCCCTTGGCGGTCCGGAGCGTCTCCAGCTCCGTCTTCGTCGCCATGCCGGGCATCAGGGAGCCGTCACGGACCTCGTGGCCGCCGTGGTCCATGCCCTCCATGCCGGCCATGTCGTCCGTGCCCGCGTGCTCGCCCCGCTCCATCCAGGCCATCGGCTTCTGGTCCGTGGCGACCTTCGGCAGCTTCCACATGTCGAGCCAGCCCAGCAGCATGCCGCGCTGGTTCGCCTGGGTGTTGGCGATGTCGTACGCGAGGCGGCGCACCTCCTCGTCGTCCGTGCTGTCCCGCACCAGGAACGACATCTCCACCGCCTGCTGGTGGTGGACCGCCATGTCACGCGCGAAGCCCGCCTCCGCCGATTCCGCCGTGGGCGTGGCAGCCGCGCGGGGCGAGTCGTCGCTGCCCGCCGAGGCGACCGTGGCCGCCCCCGCGAACAGCAGGGCGAGGACGACCGCGGTGATGGCGGCCCAGCTCGTGCGCGTCACTGGGCACCCATTCCACCGGTGCACGCGGCGCCCGGCTCAGGCGTCTGCGGGCCCTGCACGTACTTCGCGAAGAACTGGTCGACCCGCGGGTCCTTCGCGCTGTCGACGGTGACCTGCTTGCCCCACGCGGTCAGCATGATCGCGCCGGCCTGCTCCTTGACGGGGCTCATCAGCGAGTACTGCGTCTTGCCCACGAGGTCGCCGAGCGCCTTCACGTCGCCCTCGGGCGCCTTGTCGTTGTACGTCACCCAGACCGCGCCGTGCTCCAGCGAGTGCACCGCGTTGACGTCCGGCACCGGCTCCTTGTAGACGTCGCCGGCGCAGTTCATCCAGACCTGGTTGTGGTTGCCGCCGACGGGCGGCGTCTGCGGGTACTTGACCGCCTCGGCGACATGGTCGCGGCCCAGCTTCTCGGCGTCCCAGGACTTCTCGCCCGTCACGGGCTCGGCCGCGGCCTGCTCCTGCTTCTTCTGGTCCTCGGACTCTTTGTTCAGCACGAACGCGCCGAAGCCGACGAGCGCCGCGACGACGACCGCGCTCGCGGTGATCGTGATGATGCGGTTGCGGCGCTCTCGGATGCGCTCCGCGCGGCGCATCTGCTCTATTCGGGCCTTGCGCTCGGTGCTCTGGGTCTTGGACTTGGAAGCCATGGTGTCTGTTCGTCCTTCTCGGAAACCTGCGGAACGGGGGTGGGGGAGTTACGGGCACCCGGTGGGGGCGCGGGCCCGGCTACGTCCGCAGTACCTGAAGGACGTGGAGGTCCGGCGCGCGGGGAAGCGCTCCGGACCGGGACACCTGGCCGGTGCTTGGCGGGAGTGCGGGACGCGCGGGGCTCACGTCACCGGTGCCGAGCGGGTCGGCGGGGTGCGGCGCGGTGAGCACGGCCGGACTCAGGTGCGGGAGGAAGCGGCAGCCGCTGGGGTCGTACGGGCAGGTGTACTCGGGGGGCGCGGCGGGCCGGACGGCCGTGCCCTCCACCTCCGTACGGAGGGTGATGCCGGTGCGGGCGATCCCCGCGGCTGTTTCCGTGGCCGTGTCCGCCGCCGCTTCCGCCGTCGGTGAGGAGGAGGCCGAGTGGTGCGTGTCGAGGGGGGTCAGACAGAAGTAGAGCGCGGCGAGCAGCGTCGCCACGGCGCTGAGCAAGGCCGTGGGACGCGCGTGACGTATGCGCTGTCGTCCCCCCATGGGCGCAGATCGTAGTCCGTACAGGTGGCCGAGCAGGAGTGCGCAGGGGGTACCGAGTCCGGAACGTGCCGTGGGGCGGCGTCCCCCGGTCGTACGGGAGGGGTCCGCTGGAGCTCCGGCGCGGTACAAAGAGGTTATGGCCGACCCTCCGGAACCTTCGCCGAGCGAGCCCGACGTCGATGCCGTGACCCGGGCGGTCCTGATCGCCTCACGGCTGCTCGTCGCGGTGTCCGTCCGTTCCCTGACCGCTGTCGAGGGCCGGGTCACCCTGCCGCAGTTCCGGCTGCTGAAGGTGCTCTCCGCGTACGGGGCCGCGAATCTGGTGTCGCTCGCCGACCGGCTCGGGGTGAACCCCTCCACCGCGATGCGGATGGTCGACCGGCTCATCGCCGCCGGGCTCGCCGAGCGCGGGATCAACCCCGGCAACCGGCGCGAGACGGTGCTGCGGCTCACGGACGAGGGCCGGACGCTCGTTTCGGACGTCTCCGCGGCCCGCAGGCGGGAGATCACGGCGATCGTCGAGCGGCTGGCCCCGGAGCAGCGTACGGCCCTCGTGGAGGCCCTCACGGCCTTCACCGAGGCGGGCGGGGAGCGGCCCATGCCGGGCGACGACGGGGAGCCGTACCCGCTGGGCTGGTCGGACACGGCGGCTCCGCTGCACTGAGGCGGGTCACTACCCGGCCCCGGGCGCGCGAGCTACGGGGCGCGTGTCTGACAATGCTCTAGTACGCCGGTGTGCAACCTTCCGGAAATCCTGTGGTGTCATGCTCGGGTGCCCCGGTGTACTCGGCAGCGTGGGAGCAGGCGGCCTGACCGGCAAGGATGGGTAGGACAGCAGACATGGACAAGCAGCAGGAATTCGTCCTCCGGACCCTTGAGGAACGGGACATCCGGTTCGTACGCCTGTGGTTCACCGACGTGCTCGGCTTCCTCAAGTCGGTCGCCGTCGCCCCCGCCGAGCTGGAACAGGCCTTTGACGAAGGCATCGGCTTCGACGGCTCGGCGATCGAGGGCTTCGCGCGGGTGTACGAGTCGGACATGATCGCCAAGCCCGATCCCGGCACCTTCCAGATCCTGCCGTGGCGCGCGGAGGCGCCGGGCACCGCGCGGATGTTCTGCGACATCCTGATGCCCGACGGCTCACCGTCGTTCGCGGATCCCCGCTACGTCCTGAAGAGGATCCTCGCCAAGACCTCGGACCTCGGCTTCACCTTCTACACCCACCCCGAGATCGAGTTCTTCCTCCTGAAGGACAAGCCGGTCGACGGCACCCGCCCGACCCCCGCCGACAGCTCCGGCTACTTCGACCACACCCCGCAGAACGTGGGCATGGACTTCCGCCGCCAGGCGATCACCATGCTCGAATCCATGGGCATCTCCGTGGAGTTCAGCCACCACGAGGGCGCTCCCGGCCAGCAGGAGATCGACCTGCGGTACGCCGACGCGCTCTCCACCGCCGACAACATCATGACCTTCCGTCTGGTCATGAAGCAGGTCGCGCTGGAGCAGGGCGTCCAGGCGTCCTTCATGCCGAAGCCGTTCAGCGAGTACCCGGGCTCCGGCATGCACACCCACCTCTCCCTCTTCGAGGGAGACCGCAACGCGTTCTACGAGTCCGGCGCGGAGTACCAGCTCTCCAAGGTCGGCCGGTCCTTCATCGCCGGACTGCTCAAGCACGCCGCCGAGATCTCGGCCGTCACCAACCAGTGGGTCAACTCCTACAAGCGCATCTGGGGCGGCTCCACCCGCACGGCGGGCTCGGGTGGCGAGGCCCCCTCCTACATCTGCTGGGGCCACAACAACCGCTCCGCACTGATCCGCGTCCCGATGTACAAGCCCGGCAAGACCGGCTCCGCGCGCGTGGAGGTCCGCTCCATCGACTCCGGCGCGAACCCCTACCTGACCTACGCGGTCCTCCTCGCCGCCGGCCTCAAGGGCATCGAGGAGGGCTACGAACTCCCGGCGGGCGCGGACGACGACGTATGGGCGCTGTCCGACTCGGAGCGCCGCGCGATGGGCATCGAGCCGCTGCCGCAGAACCTGGGCGAGGCGATCTCGCTGATGGAGCGGAGCGAACTGGTCGCGGAGACCCTGGGCGAGCACGTCTTCGACTTCTTCCTGCGCAACAAGAAGCGCGAGTGGGAGGAGTACCGCTCCGAGGTCACCGCCTTCGAGCTGAAGAACCTGCTGCCGGTGCTCTAGCCGTCCCTCAGCGGGCGACCGACATCGCGAACGGCACCGGGCCCCACGCGCGGACCAGACTCCCCACCAGGAGCGGGAACGCCTCCGGGGCCCGTGCCGTGCGCAGGTCGCCGAGGTCGACGATCCACTCCGGGGGCCAGCCCAGGTCGGTCAGCAGCGCGCCGACCGTCCTCCTGGCGCCGGGGTCGTCGCCGGACAGGAACGCCGACGGTGGGGTCGTAAGGGTGCACGGGGCGGCCATCAGCGAGACGTGCACCGTGTTGAGGGTCTTCACCACGTGTACGGCGGGCACCGCCCGCTGGATCTCCTCGGCGAGACTCCCGCCGGGGTACAGGGTGGCCGACGCGAAGCCCTGTGCGTCCGTCTCGACCGCGTTCGCGACGTCGACGAGGACCTTGCCCGCGAGGTGGGGCGCGAGGGCCGTGAGGACGTCCAAGGAGGCCGTGCCGGGCAGGGCGTTGACCACGAGGTCGGCCGCCCGTGCCGCGTCCGGCAGACCGGTGACGTGTACGCCCGGCAGGGGCCGCTCGGCGGCGGTCCGCCCGGGGTCGCGGGAGCCCACGACGATCGTGTGGCCGGCGTCGCTCCAGGGATCCGCGAGGGCCCGTGCGACGCTGCCTGAGCCGAGGACCGCGATGGTGGTCATGGTGGATCCGCTCCCTGATCGGTGGTGATCGTGCCGCTCACGACCGAAATTAGGCGGCGCTACCGTGGGGCGGGAGTACGCACTTCAAAGTGCCCAGCGCACGCGGAGGAGAGCCATGACGACCCGTACCGCCGCCGAGCGGCGGGCCGACGCCCGGACCTCGCATCTGACCCGGGTCGCCGACTGTCCGACCAACCGGCTGCTGGAGCGCATCGGTGAGAAGTGGGTCTCGCTGGTTCTCAGGGAACTGGCCGGCGGACCGCGCCGCTATGGCGACCTCGCCCGTACGATCGCGAGCGCCAGCCCCAAGATGCTGACGCAGACGCTGCGCAGACTCGAACGCGACGGTCTGCTCTCGCGCACCGTCACCCCGGCCGTGCCGGTCCGGGTGGAGTACGCGCTCACGCCGCTGGGGCAGAGCCTGATGCCGGTGCTGTACGCCCTGTCGGGCTGGGCCGAGCGGAACATCGAACAGGTCGAGGCCGCACGGGAGTCGTACGACGTGGCTCAGCGCAGCAGCAGTTGAAGGCCGCCCAGCACCGTCGCGCCGATCACCAGCCGTTCGAAGACCCGTTGGTCGATACGGTCCACGCACAGCTTCCCGACGAGGGCGCCGGGCAGGACGAAGAACACCAGCAGCGCGTCCAGCACCAGCGAGTCGCGGTCGATCAGGCCGAGGCCCGCGCTGAAGGGCACCTTGGTGGTGTTGACGATCAGGAAGAACCACGCGGACGTCCCCAGGAAGCCGAGCTTCCGGAAGCCCGCCGACAGCAGGTACAGCGACATGACGGGCCCGCCCGCGTTGGCGACCATCGTCGTGAACCCGCCGAGCACCCCGTACGAGCGCGCCTTGACGCGCCCCTTGAGCGACGCCGAGTCCTGCGGGGTGTCCTCCTCCGGCGCGTAACGGCGCCGCCACATGGTGACGCCCGCCATCAGCAGGAGGATCGAGCCGATGGACACGCGTACGGCTCCGTCGTCGGCCCACAGCATGAAGACGGTCCCGACCACCACACCGGCGGCGACGGCCGGGAAGAGCCGCCACAGCGTCGGCCAGTGCGCGTGCCTGCGGTAGGTGAGCACCGCGATTATGTCGCCCACGATGAGGATCGGCAGGAGCACCCCGGTCGAATCACGGGCCGGGAGTACGGCGGCGAACACGGCGAGACTGACCGTGTTGGCGCCGCTGACCGCCGTCTTGGAGAAGCCGACGAGCGCGGCGGCGGCGGCGAGGGCGGCGAATTCCCAGATGCTGATCGTGTCCATGGCGATAACCCATGCTACGACCACGTGTCCAGGCCACCTCGGGCGAGCCGGGCCCCGCACCGCCGCCGCCGGGCGGGCACGATTCCCGCGCGCGCCCGCCGGCCGTCAGGTGAACTGCCAGCGGGTCTGGCTGTAGGGGGACTTGGCGAAGCCGAAGGCGGTGCGGGGGGTGACCCCGAACACCAGGGCCGGGCCGCCCGCGCCCACGAACGCGCCGTCCTTCACGTCGAAGTGCCAGACCGAGCCGTACTTCCGCTCCCACAGCGCCGCCAGTTCGCGCAGCCGCGCGTCGTCCGTCTCCGGGACCGCCTCGCCCTCGACCACCAGATCGTGGCCCTCGTTGAGCGTGTTCGTGCCGGTGGTGAGGACGACCTCGCGGTTGTGCTGGAGGTTCAGGACCTTCCGCTCCCGGTCTCCCGAGCTGAAGTACAGCGCGTCCCGTGACCAGACCGTCAGCAGCGGGGTGACATGCGGGCGGCCGTCGGGGCGTACGGTCGAGAGCCAGAAGATCTCGGCCTCCGCCAGCCGGGCCACGGCGTCGGCCCAGTCCTCCACGACGGCCGTCGGGTGGCTGTAGCGGTGGTCCAGGTGTGTGCTGGCCGGTTCCTTGTGCGCCATGGCGCGGTCCCTTCGGGTGAGGTCCTCTACGGCGGCGAGCGGGAGTACGCTCACGAGCCTTCCGTAAGTGATGACCGGCCGCGACACCAGAACTCATCGCCAGGCTGCCACCCCGGCCCCCTGCGAGTGACTCAGTACTAGGCTCGGGCCCGGACCCCGGGTGGACAGACGAAAGGCCGGATGACGGTGCAGGGACGCAGGAGCAGTACGTTCACCCGCCTGCTCCGGCACGGCTTCACCGACCCGTCCGCCGCCGAGGACCTGCTCGCCGTGCCCGAGATGGCCGCCGTACGCGGCGACTCCGTCCTCCTCGACGCGCTCGGCTCCACCGCCGACCCCGATCTCGCGCTGCGCGGCCTCGTCCGGCTGGCCGAGGCGCACGACAGCGACGACCGGCAGGTCCTGCTGGACACCCTGCTCGCCGCGAAACCGCTGCGGGACAGGCTGCTGGGCGTCCTCGGGGCGTCCGAGGCGCTCGGTGACCATCTGGCCAGGCACCCCGCCGACTGGCGGGTCCTCGTCACGTACGAGTCGACCGATCTGCACCCCGGCGTCGCCGAGTTCGAGACCGGGCTGGCCGACGCCCACGACGTCGACTCGCTGCGCGTCGCCTACCGCCGCTGTCTGCTCGCCCTCGCCGCCCGCGACGTCTGCGGCACGACCGACGTCGCGCAGACCGCCGCCGAACTCGCCGACCTCGCGACCGCCACACTCCGCGCCGCGCTCGCCATCGCCCGCACCTCCGCCCCCGAGGACGCGGCCCAGTGCCGTCTCGCGGTCGTGGCGCTCGGCAAGTGCGGCGGCCAGGAGCTGAACTATGTCTCCGACGTCGACGTCATCTTCGTCGGCGAGCCCGCCCACACCCTGGTGGCCGACCATCAGGCCGGCGAGACCGGCGACACGTCGAAGACCGAGGCCAAGGCTCTCCAGGCGGCCACCCGGCTCGCCGCCCACATGATGCGGATCTGCTCCGAGACGACCGCCGAGGGCACCATCTGGCCCGTCGACGCGAATCTGCGCCCCGAGGGCCGCAACGGCCCGCTCGTACGCACCCTCTCCAGCCATCTCGCCTACTACCAGCGCTGGG
Organism: Streptomyces sp. NPDC058665; assembly: GCF_042714995.1. Lineage (NCBI taxonomy): Bacteria > Bacillati > Actinomycetota > Actinomycetes > Kitasatosporales > Streptomycetaceae > Streptomyces > Streptomyces sp. NPDC058665. Next base: position 102,259 of record NZ_JBHXRX010000003.1, on the reverse strand, counting down.
CCAAGACCTGGGAGTTCCAGGCCCTGCTCAAGGCCCGCGCCGTGGCCGGGGATCTCGCCCTCGGCAGGGACTACGTGGACGCCGTCTCGCCCATGGTCTGGCAGGCCGCCGACCGCGAGAACTTCGTGCCCGACGTACAGAAGATGCGCCGCCGGGTCGTCGACAACATCCCCGTGGGCCAGGTCGACCGGGAGCTGAAGCTCGGCCCCGGCGGGCTGCGGGACGTCGAATTCGCCGTCCAGCTCCTTCAGTTGGTGCACGGCCGCAGCGACGCCTCGCTGCGCAGCGGCAGCACGCTCGTCGCCCTGCGGGCCCTCGCCGCCGGCGGCTACGTCGGCAGGACCGACGCGGCGCAGCTCGACGAGGCGTACCGCTTCCTGCGCTCCATGGAGCACCACATCCAGCTGTTCCGGCTGCGCCGTACACATCTGGTGCCCGACGACGAGGCCGATCTGCGCCGGCTGGGCCGCACCCTCGGGCTGCGCACCGAACCGGTCGGCGAGCTCAACAGGGCCTGGAAACGGCACGCTTCGATGGTGCGGCGGCTGCACGAGAAGCTCTTCTACCGGCCGCTGCTCGACGCCGTGGCCCAGCTCGCCCCCGGCGAGACCAGGCTCAGTACGAAGGCGGCCGGCCAGCGCCTCGGAGCCCTCGGCTACGCGGACCCGGTGTCCGCGCTGCGGCATCTGGAGGCGCTGTCGTCCGGCGTGAGCCGTAAGGCCGCCATCCAACGGACCCTGCTGCCCGTGCTGCTGGGCTGGTTCGCGGACTCCGCCGACCCGGACGCCGGACTGCTCGGCTTCCGCAAGGTCTCCGACGCGCTCGGCAAGACCCCCTGGTATCTGCGGCTCCTGCGCGACGAGGGAGCCGCCGCCGAGAACCTCGCCCGGGTGCTGTCCGCCGGACGCCTCGCCCCCGACCTGCTGCTGCGTGCCCCGGAGGCGGTCGCCATCCTCGGCGATCCGAACGGACTCAGGCCGCGCGGCCGGGACCATCTGGAGCAGGAGATCCTGGCCGCCGTCGGCCGCGCCGAGACCGCAGAGATCGCCGTGGCCGTCACCCGAGGGGTCCGCCGCCGAGAGCTGTTCCGGACCGCCGCCGCCGACATCATCGGCTCCTACGGCACCGAGGAGAGCCCCGCGGAGGAGGATCCCGGCGCGCTCGTCGACCGGGTCGGCAACGCCGTCACCGACCTCAACTCCGCCACCCTGTCGGGGGCGTTGCGCGCCGCCGTGCGCCAGACCTGGGGCGACACCCTGCCCGCCAGGTTCGCGGTCATCGGCATGGGCCGCTTCGGCGGCCACGAGCAGGGCTACGGCTCCGACGCCGACGTCCTGTTCGTGTACGAGCCGCGCGAGGGCGTCAGCCACCACGAGGCGTCACGTGCCGCCGGCACCGTCATCTCCGAGATGCGCAGACTTCTCCAGCTCCCCACGTCCGACCCGCCGTTGATGATCGACGCCGATCTGCGCCCGGAGGGCAAGAGCGGCCCGCTGGCGCGCACCCTCGCCTCCTACGCCGCCTACTACCGCCGCTGGTCGCTGGGCTGGGAGAGCCAGGCCCTGCTGCGCGCCGAACCGATGGCGGGGGACGCGGAACTTGGCCGCGAGTTCATCGAACTCATCGACCCGCTGCGCTATCCCGCCAACGGTCTGAGCGAGGCCGCCGTACGCGAGATCCGCCGGCTCAAGGCGCGGATGGAGTCGGAGCGGCTGCCACGCGGCGCCGACCCCAACCTGCACACCAAGCTGGGCCGGGGCGGTCTTTCGGACGTCGAGTGGACGGTGCAGCTGATCCAGATGCGGCACGCCCGGGAGGTGCCCGGCCTGCGTACGACCCGTACGCGCGAGGCGCTGGCCGCCGCACGGAGCGCGGGTCTGATCTCCGAGGAGCACGCCCATGTCCTCGACGAGGCCTGGGTGCTGGCGACCCGGGTGCGCAACGGTGTGATGCTCGTACGGGGCAGGGCGGGCGACACCTTCCCGTCGGACGGCCGTGAACTGGCCGCCATGGGGCGGTACTTGGGCTACGGCCCCGGGTCGATGGCGCCCGGCCCCTCCCCGTACAACGGGCACACCGGCGACATGATCGACGATTATCTGCGGACCACCCGCCGGGCTCGCGCGGTGATGGACGAGCTGTTCTACGGAGCGGTCTGAGTGGTCTGTGTGGTCGGTGCGGAGGGCCCGCCCTGGGGCGGAGGGCCGTGCGGGCTGGACGGCGCTTGTCGCGGGGACGGCGGGGTCCTGGCGGCCTGTCCGGTCCTGGGGATCTGGGCGGGCGGGGCGGGCTGAGCCGTGGTGGCCGCCTGCCCGGCGGGCTCCTGCGCGGATCCCGTGCCCGGCTGAGCCTGTGGGCCGGTACCCGGTCGCCGGAGCCACCGCCGCCGTCCCGGCCGTCCGTCGTCCTCGATCAGCAGAGGCAGCTGGTGAGGGAGCGCCCGGTACCAGACGTAACTGACGCCGAAGCCGAACGCCAGGCAGATTATGCCGCCCACCGCGTCCAGCCAGAAGTGGTTCGCGGTGGCGACGATCACGATCAGCGTCGCCGACGGGTAGAGCAGTCCGAGGATCTTCACCCATGGCGTCCTGGCCAGGGCGAAAATGGTCAGCCCGCACCAGAGCGACCAGCCGATGTGCATCGACGGCATCGCCGCGAACTGGTTGGACACGTTCTTGAAGTTGCCCGATGCCATCGAGCCCCAGGTCTCGTGGACCTGCACCGTGTCGATGAAATTCTGCCCGTTCATCAACCGGGGCGGCGCGAGCGGATACAGATAGTAACCGACCAGTGCCGCGCCTGTAGTCGCGAAGAGGGCGAGCCGACTGGCCGCGTAACGGCCCGGATGACTGCGGTAGAGCCAGACCAGCACGGCGATCGTGACGATGAAATGGAGCGTCGCGTAGTAGTAGTTCATCGCGACGACAAGCCATGTCACCGAATTCACGGCATGGTTGACGCTCTCCTCGAAGGCGAGACCCATGGAACGCTCTACGTCCCAGATCCAGTCCGCGTTGTGCAGGGCCTGGGCCTTCTGCTCGGGCGCCGCGTTACGGACCAGTGAGTACGTCCAGTAACTCACCGCGATCAGCAGGATTTCGAACCAGAGGCGAGGGTGCCGGGGCGACCTCATCCGGCGCAGCCGGCCCGACCGGGACCCCGGGCCGGACGCGTCGGCCGTCGCACCCGCGGGGGGTGTCGGCGGGGCCGTCGTGCCTTCCGGAATCTTCACGGTCGTTTCACCCATGGAGAGAGAGTCTGCCAGATTTCCGCCTTCGACCGATCATCCCTCGGGTGGGTCCTGAACGCACGCGCTACGCCTTGGGGACGACTCCGAGACCCCTACTCAGGGCCGGTTTCCCTGGGGGATCACCCCACGGGGCCCGGCGCCGGACCGGAGGCGGTTGAACCGCGAACGACCAGTTCCGGCATGAAGACGAACTCGCTGTGCGGAGCCGGTGTCCCCCCGATCTCCTCCAGGAGCGTACGGACAGCGGCCTGGCCCATCGACGGCACCGGCTTGCGGATGGTGGTGAGCGGCGGGTCCGTGAACGCTATGAGCGGCGAATCGTCGAAACCGACGACGGACACCTCGCGCGGCACGTCCTTGCCGAGCTGTCTGGCGGCGCGGATCGCGCCCAGCGCCATCATGTCGCTCGCGCACACCACCGCCGTGCAGCCCCGCCCGATGAGCGCCGTCGTCGCCGCCTGGCCGCCCTCCAGTGTGTACAGGGAGTGCTCGATCAGCTCCTCCGTCTCCTCGGAGTCCAGCCCGAGCTGCTCACCCATGGTCGCGCGGAAGCCCTCGATCTTGCGCAGCACCGGCACGAACCGCTTCGGTCCGACGGCGAGACCGATCCGGCGGTGGCCCAGCGAGACGAGATGCGTCACCGCCAGCCGCATCGCCGCCCGGTCGTCCGGCGAGATGAACGGCGCGCGCACCTGGGGCGAGAAACCGTCGACGAGGACGAACGGCACACCCTGGGCGCGCAGTTGCTCGTAGCGCCGCATGTCCGCCGAGGTGTCGGCGTGCAGCCCGGAGACGAAGATGATGCCGGAGACGCCCCGGTCGACCAGCATCTCCGTCAGCTCGTCCTCGGTGGAGCCGCCGGGGGTCTGCGTCGCGAGGACGGGCGTATAGCCCTGGCGCGTCAGTGCCTGGCCGATGACCTGGGCGAGCGCGGGGAAGATCGGGTTCTCCAGCTCGGGCGTGATCAGTCCGACGAGGCCGGCGCTGCGCCTGCGCAGCCGCACGGGGCGCTCGTAGCCGAGGACGTCGAGTGCGGCGAGTACGGATTCGCGGGTGGCCGTGGCAACACCCGGCTTGCCGTTCAGTACGCGGCTGACCGTCGCTTCGCTGACCCCCGCCTGGGCTGCGATGTCGGCTAGCCGTGCGGTCATGGGAGTGGACTGTACCGGGCGTCTGCCGGGATTGCCCACCATGCGCCTGAATCAGCCATGGGCACCGACCGGACGGTCGGCGCCGAAGGACTTGCAGTGCCTTGCGGGACCATCATCGGCAAGATCTTGCAATGCCTTGCGAGACGGCTCCGCCGGAGCGCGGCACGCGTACGCCTGGCCGATATCGGCTTACGGGGAGCGCACTTGCCAGCCGGCGCACTCCCCGTCAAGAACCCTTGTGGCAACTGTGAGGACACGCGAATGTAACGATCAAGGATGCTTGCAAGAATCTTCCGCAAGCTCTTTCGGCCTTCTTTCATCCTTGTTACCTTCACGTCGACCCGGCGCCGCGACGGAGCGGTACGGCAGTTGAAGGAGTTTCAGATGCGACGTGGCATAACGGCCACCGCCCTGGTCGCGACCCTGGCGCTCGCGGCGACCGCCTGCGGCGGCGACGACGAGGAGTCCGCGGGCAAGTCGGGCTCGGGCGAGCTCACGGGAACGGTCACCTGGTGGGACACCTCAACGGTGGGCAGTGAGGACAAGGTCTTCAAGAAGCTCGCCGAGGACTTCGAGGCCAAGCACAAGGGTGTTGACGTCAAGTACGTCAACGTGCCGTTCGGCGAGGCGCAGAACAAGTTCAAGAACGCCGCGCAGTCCGGCTCCGGCGCGCCCGACGTCATCCGCTCCGAGGTCGCCTGGACGCCCGAGTTCGCCGATCTCGGCTACCTCGCGCCGCTGGACGGCACGCCCGCGCTGAAGGACGAGAAGGACTTCGTACCGCAGGCCGCCGCCTCCACCAGGTACGACGACAAGACGTACGCCGTCCCGCAGGTCATCGACTCCCTCGGCATCTTCTACAACAAGAAGCTCTTCAAGGAGGCCGGGGTCGAAGTCCCCAAGACCATCGCCGAGTTGAAGACGGTCTCGAAGACCATCAAGGACAAGACAGGCAAGACCGGGATGTATCTGCGCGGCGACGACGCGTACTGGTTCCTGTCGTTCCTCTACGGCGAGGGCGGCGACCTGGTCAACGCCAAGGACAAGACGGTCACCGTCGACAGCCCGGCCGGCGTCAAGGCCATGGAGGTCGTGAAGGACCTCGTCGACTCCGGCGCCGCCAAGACGGACGCCACCGACGGCTGGGAGAACATGCAGGCCGCCTTCAAGGACGGCGACGTGGCCATGATGATCAACGGCCCGTGGGCGATCGCCGACACCTACGCCGGACCGCAGTTCAAGGACAAGACCAACCTGGGCGTCGCCCCCGTGCCCGCCGGCTCGGCCGGCCAGGGCGCCCCGCAGGGCGGCCACAACCTCGCCGTCTACGCGGGCTCCAAGAACCTGGACGCCTCGTACGCGTTCATCGAGTACATGTCCTCCGCCGAGTCCCAGGCTCGGATCACCACCGAGCTCAACCTGCTGCCGACCCGTACCTCGGTCTACTCGCGGCCCGAGGTCGCGGAGAACGAGATCGTCGGCTTCTTCAAGCCCGTTGTCGACAAGGCCATCGAGCGCCCCTGGATCCCGGAGACCGGCAGCCTGTTCGCCCCGCTGGTGACGGAGTACACGAAGGTCCTCACCGGCCAGACCACCCCCGAGAAGGGTGTCAAGGCGACCGGCGACTCCTACCGCGAGCTGCTCAAGGGCTGGAAGTAAGACGGAGCGAGAGGAAGGAAGGCAGGCCGGCTGATGGCTGTCCACACCGGCCAGTCGGTGGCGAAGGCCGCGGGTGACTCGGAAGTCGCCCGCGGCCGGAGCCGCGGCACTGGCAAACCCCCCGGCGGGCTGCGGCGTTCGCTCGCGACGCACTGGTACGCCTGGGCCATGGTCGCCCCCGTGGTGGCCGTGATCGGCGTGATCGTCGGATACCCGCTGGTCCGCGGCGTCTATCTGTCGCTGACCGACGCGAACGAACGCAACGTCGAGCGGAACATCGGCGTCAACCACCTGCCCGCCACCTACGAGTTCGTCGGGCTCGACAACTACGCCGACGCCCTGACGGGCGGTCAGTTCCTCTCCACGCTCGGCTGGACGCTGGTGTGGACCGTCTCCTGCGTCGGTCTCACCTTCGTCCTCGGCCTCACCCTGGCCAATATTCTCAACCGCCGGATCGCGGGCCGCTCCGTCTACCGGATGATGCTCATCCTGCCGTGGGCGGTCCCTGGCTTCGTCTCCGTCTTCGCCTGGCGCTTCCTCTACAACGAGGACCGCGGCTTCCTCAACAAGCTGCTCGCCGGCGGCGGCATCGACGCCGTGCCGTGGCTCAACGACCCGACCTGGGCCAAGTTCTCGGTCATCGCCGTGAACATCTGGCTCGGCGTGCCCTTCATGCTGGTGGCCCTGCTCGGCGGACTCCAGTCCATCCCGGGGGAGATGTACGAGGCCGCCGAGATGGACGGCGCCGGCCCCTGGCAGCGCTTCCGGCACATCACCATGCCCGGCCTCAGGTCCGTCAGCGCGACCGTGATCCTGCTCAGCACCATCTGGACGTTCAACATGTTCCCGGTGATCTTCCTGCTGACCAGGGGCGGACCCGGCGAGGCCACCCAGATCCTGGTGACCCAGGCGTACAAGTTCTCCTTCGAGATCAGCCCACGCGACTTCGCCCAGTCGTCCACCTGGGGCGTACTGATCCTCGTCCTTCTGATGATCTTCGCCGTGGTCTACCAACGAGCCCTCCGCAAGCAGGGAGATACCTGGTGACCGCCGTGACACATACGCAGCCGGAGACACCGGCCGCCCCCGCGCGGCCGACCGTGAAGGTACGGCGCCGCGGCGACCGGTCCAGGGCCGCGTCCGCCGGCCTGCACGCCACCCTCGTCGTGGCGTCCGTCATCGCCGTCTTCCCCGTGCTGTGGGTCCTGCTGACATCGCTGAAGCCCGCCGCGTACGCGACGACGACGGACTTCTTCAAAGAGACGACGTTCGAGAACTACACCAAGCTGCTGGACGACACCCCGTTCCTCACCTGGTTCGGCAACTCGCTGCTGATCGCCGGATTCACCACCGTGCTGGGCGTGTTCATCGCCGCCACCACGGGCTACGCCGTCAGCCGCTTCCGCTTCCCCGGCAAACGCGGCCTCATGTGGACCCTGCTGGTCACGCAGATGTTCCCGATGGCGGTCCTCATCGTGCCGCTCTACAACATCATGTCGGACCTGGGACTGCTCAACCAGGCCGCCGGACTGGTGATCACGTACCTCACGATCGCCGTGCCGTTCTGCGCCTGGATGATGAAGGGGTTCTTCGACACCATCCCGCGCGAGATCGACGAGTCGGGCATGGTCGACGGGCTGACCCCGTTCGGTACCTTCTGGCGGCTGATCCTGCCGCTCGCCAAGCCCGGTCTGGCGGTCACCGCGTTCTACTCCTTCGTCACCGCCTGGGGCGAAGTGGCGTACGCCTCCGCCTTCATGGTCGGCGACGAGAACCTCACCCTCGCCGGCGGGCTGCAGAAGTTCGTCAACCAGTACGGCGCCCAGTGGGGTCCGATGACGGCGGCGTCCGTGCTCATCGCGATACCCGCGGCGATCGTCTTCCTCTTCGCGCAGCGCCATCTGGTGACCGGTGTCTCCGCCGGGGCCGTCAAGGGCTGACGACGCCTTCCCCCGCCCCTTTCCACCCAGAACCCCCAGGGACGACATGACCCAGCACCTCGCTGCCCCCTCCACCGGCACGTCCGACGACGCCCCGGCCCACCGCTCAGGCTGGTGGCAGGACGCGGTGATCTACCAGGTCTATCCACGCAGCTTCGCCGACTCCAACGGCGACGGCATGGGCGATCTCGAAGGCGTACGGAGCCGGCTGCCGTACCTGCGCGCGCTGGGTGTCGACGCCGTCTGGCTCAGCCCGTTCTACGCCTCACCGCAGGCCGACGCGGGCTACGACGTCTCCGACTACCGCGCCATCGACCCCATGTTCGGCTCCCTCCTCGACGCGGACGCGCTCATCCGCGACGCCCACGAGCTGGGCCTGCGTGTCATCGTCGACGTGGTGCCCAACCACTCCTCCGACCAGTACGAGTGGTTCCGCCGCGCCCTCCAGGACGGCCCGGGATCGGCGCTGCGCGAGCGCTACCACTTCCGTCCGGGCAAGGGCGCCACCGGCGAACTCCCGCCCAACGACTGGGAGTCCATCTTCGGCGGCCCCGCCTGGACCAGGACCACCGACCCGGACGGCACCCCCGGCGAGTGGTATCTGCACCTCTTCGCCCCCGAGCAGCCCGACTTCAACTGGGAACACCCCGCCGTCGCCGACGAGTTCCGCTCCATCCTGCGCTTCTGGCTCGACATGGGCGTCGACGGCTTCCGCGTCGACGTCGCCCACGGACTGGTGAAGGCCCCGGGGCTTCCCGACATCGGCAGCGACGGCCAGGTCAAGCTGCTCGGCAACGAGATCATGCCGTTCTTCGACCAGGACGGTGTGCACGAGATCTACCGCAGCTGGCGCACCATCCTCGACGAGTACCCCGGCGACCGGATCGCCGTCGCCGAGGCCTGGACGCCCACCGTCGAGCGCACCGCGAACTACGTGCGCCCCGACGAGATGCACCAGGCCTTCAACTTCCAGTATCTGAGCACCTTCTGGGACGCCGCCGCGCTCCGCGACGTCATCGACACCTCGCTCGCCGCGATGCGCCCCGTCGGCGCCCCCACCACCTGGGTGCTCTCCAACCACGACGTCACCCGGCACACCACGCGCTTCGCCCACCCCGTCTCCCTCGGCACCCAGCTCCGGGACGCGGGCGACCGCGGACTCGGACTGCGCCGGGCCCGCGCGGCGACGCTGCTGATGCTCGCCCTGCCCGGCTCCGCCTACCTCTACCAGGGCGAGGAGCTGGGGCTGCCCGACGTCACCGACCTCCCCGACGAGGCCAGGCAGGATCCCTCGTACTTCCGCGCCGCCGGCCAGGACGGCTTCCGCGACGGCTGCCGGGTGCCGATCCCATGGACCCGGGAGGGCAGCTCGTACGGCTTCGGCGCCGGCGGCAGCTGGCTGCCGCAGCCCGCGGGCTGGGGCGCGCTGAGCGTCGAGGCACAGACGGGCGTGGCGGGCTCCAGCCTGGAGCTGTACCGAGCGGCCATCGCCGCGCGCCGCGCGCACCCCGGGCTCGGCGCCGGGGCGTCGGTCGACTGGCAGGACTCGCCGCAAGGGGTGCTCGTCTTCGCCCGCCCCGGCTTCCTCTGCACGGTCAACACCACCGGCGCGCCGGTCCGGATCCCGGTGCGCGGGCGCCTGCTGCTGGCCAGCGGTCCCGGCACCGTCACCTTCGACGCCGGTCCCGGCGCCATGGAGACCGAGGCCGAGCTGCCCGCCGACACGACGGTGTGGTGGACGGTGTGACGCTGTCCCTCCCCAGGCCGGGAGCCGGTACGCCACGGCTCTCCGACATCGCGGGACAGGCAGCGGTCAGCGAGGCGACGGTCAGCCGGGTGCTCAACGGCAAGCCGGGCGTCGCCGACACCACACGCCAACGGGTGCTCGCCGCGCTCGACATCCTCGGGTACGAGCGTCCCGTACGGCTGCGGCAGCGCAGCGCGGGGCTGATCGGTCTGGTGACCCCGGAGCTGATCAACCCGATCTTCCCGGCGTTCGCCCAGGCCGTCGAACAGGTCCTGGCCGGACACGGCTACACCCCGGTCCTCTGCACCCAACTGCCGGGCGGGGCAACGGAGGACGAACTGGTCGAGCAGCTCGTGGAGCGCGGCGTCGGCGGCATCGTCTTCCTGTCGGGGCTGCACGCGGACACCTCGGCCGACCCGGCACGCTACGCCGAACTCATCCACCGCGGCGTGCCGTTCGTCATGATCAACGGCTGCAACGACCGGGTCAGCGCGCCGTTCGTGTCCCTGGACGACCGGGCGGCGATGCGGATGGCCGTCGGGCATCTGGCCGATCTGGGGCACCGGCGGATCGGTCTGGCGACGGGCCCGCTGCGCTATGTGCCCTCCGCGCGCAAGCGTGATGGCTTCGTGGACGCGCTGGCCCGCACGCTGGGGCTGGCGCGCGAGGAGGCCGAAGGCTGGGTGTGCTGCACGCTGTTCAGCGTGGAGGGCGGCCAGGTGGCGGCCGGCGCCCTGCTCGACCGGGGCTGCACGGGCATTGTCTGCGGCAGCGACATGATGGCGCTGGGCGTGGTGCGGGCCGCCCGCGAGCGGGGGCTGCGCGTCCCGTACGACGTGTCGGTGGTGGGCTTCGACGACTCGCAGCTGATCGCCTTCACCGACCCGCCGCTCACGACGGTCCGCCAGCCGGTACAGGCGATGGCGGGTGCGGCGGTGAGCGCCCTGCTGGAGGAGATCGGCGGAAGTCCCGTGCAGCGTACGGAGTATGTGTTCCAGCCGGAGCTGGTCGTACGGGGGTCGACGGCGGGGGCGCGAAACGCCTGAGGGGTGAGCGGTGTGTGCGGTGTGCCGTACGGGGGCGGCGCGCCGCAAAGTCTTGCGGAAGGCTTTGCGGGTTGTTCCGCACGTCAACGGTGCCGGTATTTCACCGGTGTTACCCCGTGGTGTCCAGAGGGTTGACCGGGCGGGGCGGGCCTCGTACGGTCTGCTCGCGACAAGCTTTTGCTTTCTTGCAGCAAGAACCTTCAAGAGCCTTGAGGGCGGGGCCCGTTGCCCTGCGAGGTCTCTGCCCGATCCCCGCACCTCCCCCCACGCAGGAGGAAACATGGCCCGCAGAGCTCCCTCCCTCGCCCTCGCCCTGGTGGCGGGCGCGGCGGCCCTCGTCGCCCCCGGAAGTACCGCCCAGGCGGCGCCTCCCGGCGAGAAGGACGTCACCGCCGTCCTCTTCGAGTGGCGCTTCGACTCCGTCGCCCGTGCCTGCACCGACAGCCTCGGCCCGGACGGGTACGGCTACGTCCAGGTCTCCCCGCCCCAGGAGCACATCCAGGGCGGCCAGTGGTGGACCTCGTACCAGCCCGTCAGCTACAAGATCGCCGGCCGCCTCGGCGACCGGGCCGCGTTCCAGAACATGGTCAGCGCCTGCCACGCCGCCGGGGTCAAGGTCGTCGCCGACACCGTCATCAACCACATGTCGGCCGGCTCGGGCACCGGCACCGGAGGCACCTCGTACGCCAAGTACGAGTACCCCGGCATCTATTCGGGCGCCGACATGGACGACTGCCGCTCACAGATCAACAACTACGGCGACCGGGGCAACGTCCAGAACTGCGAACTCGTCGGGCTCGCCGACCTCGACACCGGCGAGGACTACGTACGCGGCCGGATCGCCGCCTACCTGAACGACCTGCGCTCGCTCGGCGTGGACGGCTTCCGGATCGACGCCGCCAAGCACATGCCGGCCGCGGACCTCGCCAACATCAAGTCACGGCTGAGCGATCCGAACGTGTACTGGAAGCAGGAGGCCATCTACGGCGGCGGCGAGGCCGTGTCGCCCGCCGAGTACCTGGGCACCGGAGACGTACAGGAATTCCGCTACGGCCGCAGCCTGAAGCAGGTCTTCCTCAACGAGAACCTGGCCTATCTGAAGAACTTCGGCGAGGGCTGGGGCTTCATGGAGAGCGGCAAGTCCGCCGTCTTCGTGGACAACCACGACACCGAGCGCGGCGGCGACACCCTCAACTACAAGAACGGCGCCACCTACACGCTGGCCAACGTCTTCATGCTGGCCTACCCGTACGGCTCGCCCGACGTGCACTCCGGCTACGAGTTCAGCGACCACGACGCCGGACCTCCCAACGGCGGCACCGTGAACGCCTGTTACTCCGACGGCTGGAAGTGCCAGCACGACTGGCGCGAGATCTCCTCCATGGTCGGCTTCCGCAACGCGGCGCGCGGCCAGGCGGTTACCGACTGGTGGGACGACGGCGGCGACCGGATCGCCTTCGGGCGCGGTTCCAAGGCGTACGTGGCCATCAACTACACCGGCTCCTCGCTCAGCCGGACCTTCCAGACGTCGCTGCCGGCCGGTGGTTACTGCGACGTGCAGAGCGGCAACGGCGTCACCGTGAACGGCTCGGGCCAGTTCACGGCGACCCTCGGCGCCAACACGGCGATCGCCCTGCACGCCGGTGCCCGCACCTGCGGCGGCTGACGCCCGTACGACACCCGGCGGACAGGACCTACCCACCCCCTAGGGGGTGTCTTGTCGATCTTGCCGGGCTCGCGGGGTCTGGTGCCGCGCCTCGCCGCGTTGTCGTCAGTCGCCGACGCTCCGCGTCGGCTCCTTCCTCCTTCTTGCGATCCACGACACCAGACCCCGCTCCCTGATCCGGCCTGACCGACAAGACACCCCCTAGGAGATCCCGCGTGATACGCCCGTCCCTGCCCGCCTTCCCGCGCAGAGCGGCCGTGGCCGTCCTGGCCGCGGCCCTCTGCGCGGCCCTGGTGCCCGCGCTGCCGGCCGCCGCCGCCGTACCCGCGCCCGATCTCGGCAAAGCCGATGCACAGTGGATCGACCGCTCCACCGTCGTCTGGAAGGTGAAGGCCACCGAGGCCACCAGCCAGCAGCTCGTGTACGCGCCGGACGGCGGCATCACCGTCGAGAAGGGCGCGCTGTCCGAGGAAGGGCAGCGGCTGCGGCTCGCCCCGGGAGAGCTGACCGACGCGCAGAAGGCCACGTACCCCCATCTGAAGGACTATCCGGCCTTCACCGTCGACCCGCGCGACCGGGACAGGGTGAGGGAATCGCTGCGCGGCCAGCTCATCGCCACCCAACGGGCCGCCAACGGTGCGCTGTTGGCGGCGACCGGCGTACAGATCCCCGGTGTGCTCGACGACCTGTACGCAGCCTCCGCGACGCGCGCCTCGCTCGGCCCCGTCTTCCGGGAGGGCCGCCCCACTCTGTCGGTGTGGGCACCCACGGCGAAGCGCGTCGCGCTCGAACTCGACGGGAAACGCGTGGCGATGCGGCGCGACGACCGCAGCGGCGTGTGGTCCGCCGACGGCCACCGGAGCTGGGCGGGCAAGCCCTACCGCTATGTGGTCGACGTCTGGGCGCCGAGCGTACGGAAGATGGTCACCAACAAGGTCACCGACCCGTACTCGACCGCCCTGACCACCGACTCGGCCCGCAGCCTCGCCGTCGACCTCACCGACCCGAAGCTCGCGCCCAAGGGCTGGTCGAGCCTGAAGAAGCCCGCGGCCGTCCCGATGCGCGACGCGCGGATCCAGGAGCTGCACATCCGCGACTTCTCGATCGCGGACCGCACCTCGGACCACCCCGGCCGCTATCTCGCCTTCACCGACACCCGGTCGAAGGGCATGAAGCAGCTCGCCCAACTGGCCGACGCGGGTACCTCCTACGTCCATCTGCTGCCCGCCTTCGACATCGGCACGATCCCGGAGAAGCCGTCCGACCAGCAGCAGCCGGGCTGTGACCTGTCCGTGTACGCCCCCGACTCCGACGAGCAGCAGGCGTGCGTCGCGAAGGCGGCGGCGAAGGACGGCTTCAACTGGGGCTACGACCCGCTGCATTACACGGTGCCCGAGGGCTCGTACGCCAGTGACCCCGAAGGCACGAAGCGAACGGTGGAGTTCCGGCGGATGGTGCGGGGCATCAACGGCACCGGGCTGCGCACCGTGATGGACGTCGTCTACAACCACACCGTGGCGAGCGGTCAGGACCCCAAGTCCGTACTCGACCGGATCGTGCCCGGCTACTACCAGCGGCTGCTCGACGACGGCACCGTGGCCACGTCCACCTGCTGCGCCAACACCGCGCCCGAGAACGCCATGATGGGCAAGATCGTGGTGGACTCGATCGTCACCTGGGCGAAGGAGTACAAGGTCGACGGCTTCCGCTTCGACCTGATGGGCCATCACCCCAAGGCCAACATCCTCGCCGTACGCGAGGCGTTGGACGCCCTGACCCTCGCCAACGACGGGGTCGACGGGAAGTCCGTCGTCCTCTACGGCGAGGGCTGGGACTTCGGCGAGATCGCCGGCGACGCGCGCTTCGTCCAGGCCACGCAGAAGAACATGGCGGGCACCGGCATCGCGACCTTCTCCGACCGGGCGCGCGACGCCGTACGCGGCGGTGGCCCCTTCGACGAGGACCCCGGGGTCCAGGGCTTCGCATCCGGACTCTTCACCGACCCCAACTCCTCGTCGGCGAACGGCACTCCGGCCGAGCAGCGGGCCAGGCTGCTGCACTACCAGGACCTGATCAAGGTCGGACTCACCGGCAATCTCGCCGGCTACTCCTTCACCGACAGCGCGGGCCGCACCGTCAAGGGCTCCGAGGTCGACTACAACGGCGCGCCCGCAGGTTACGCCGCGGCGCCCGGCGATGCCCTCGCCTACGCCGACGCGCACGACAACGAAAGCCTCTACGACGCCCTGGCCTTCAAGCTCCCGCGCACCACACCGGCCGCCGACCGGGCCAGGGCGCAGGTGCTCGCCATGGCGACCGCGGCGCTCACCCAGGGCCCCTCGCTCTCGCAGGCGGGGACTGACCTGCTCCGTTCCAAGTCGCTGGACCGCAATTCGTACGACAGCGGCGACTGGTTCAACGCGATCAACTGGGACTGCCGGGACGGCAACGGCTTCGGGCGCGGTCTGCCGCCCGCCGCCGACAACGAGGACAAGTGGCCCTACGCCAAGCCCCTGTTGGGGACGCACGGTATCGCTCCCGGCTGTGCGGAGATCTCGGGCGCCTCGGCCGCGTACCGGGACTTGCTGAGGATCCGCACCACGGAGGCGGCCTTCCGGCTCTCCTCCACCGGCGCGGTCCAGTCCGCGCTCTCCTTCCCGCTCTCCGGGCCCGACGAGACGCCGGGCGTCATCACGATGCGCCTCGGAGAGCTGGTGGTGGTCTTCAACGCCAGGCCGGACACGACGCGCCAGCGGGTCGAAGGGCTCGCAGGCCGGGCGTACGGGCTGCACCCGGTACAGGCGGGCGGTGCGGACGCCACGGTCAAGAAGGCGGCGTACGAGGCGAGTTCGGGCACCTTCGAGGTCCCGGGACGGACGGTGGCGGTCTTCCGGGGCCGGTGAGGGTGTGAACCCCGGCGGACGGGTAATCCGGTAGGCATGACGTCCACCGACGTGAAACCAGATCCTGAGCAGAGTCAGGGCAGGACCCGCGGGTCCCGCGGGGCGGGAATGCCCTGGTGGCTCAAGCTGCCCGCCGGGCTCGTGGTGCTTGTCCTGCTGCTCGGGATCGGCAGCAGGCTCGATCTCGTCCCCGGATTCGACGACGTGTTCGGCGAGAAGACGGAGGACCGCACCGGGCCGACCCTTCTCAAGTCCATCCAGGACCTCAGCCAGTACCAGGCAGCGTCCGGGAACTTCCAGGTGGTGGTGGATCTGGAGAAGGACGCCAAGTTCCTCCCCGACACCATCAAGGGGAGCCGCACGCTCTATGTGGGCGCCGGCAGCGTGGGGTCGTACGTGGACCTCGGCGCGGTCGGCGACGAGAACGTCAAGGTCAACGAGGAGCGGACCACCGCGACACTGCGGCTGCCGCACGCCCGGCTCGGCAAGGCGACACTGGACGCCGACCGCTCGTACGCCGTCTCCAAACAGCGGGGGCTGCTCGACCGGCTCGGTGACTTCTTCTCCGACAACCCGGCCGACGAGCGCGCCGTAAACAAGCTCGCCGCCCAGCACATCCAGGAGGCCGCCAAGGACAGCGGACTGACGGAGCGGGCCGAGAAGAACACCACCAGCATGCTGGAAGGTCTGCTCACCTCCCTCGGCTTCAAGGAAGTGACGGTGGTGTACGGGTCGCCGGGCTGACCCGCACTACGCCATGCGCGCGGCGGGCAGCGGCGACGCCGCCGCCTGTGCCG
Source organism: Streptomyces sp. NPDC058665 (assembly GCF_042714995.1). Lineage (NCBI taxonomy): Bacteria > Bacillati > Actinomycetota > Actinomycetes > Kitasatosporales > Streptomycetaceae > Streptomyces > Streptomyces sp. NPDC058665. Next base: position 86,100 of record NZ_JBHXRX010000003.1, on the reverse strand, counting down.
CTTCCGTTGTCCGGGCCGCCGGCAGCATGGAGGCCAGCCCCGTCAGACGGGTCACCAGATCGCCGAACGGGCCGCCCGGCGGCTCGTCGGCGAGGACCGGCAGCAGAATGCGCGCCATCTCGTCGTCGTACGCCGCGCTCACCGCGGCCAGCGCGGCGAAGTCGTGCACGAGCTGCAACTCCAGTTCGCCGCGCGGGATCCGGCGGCCGTCCAGCCACAGCAGGGCCGTGGACTCGGCGAGCGAGACCCAGGAGCGTACGACCAGTTCCAGCCGGGGCGGCGGGGACTGGACGGCGAGGTGGGAGAGGATCTGCTCGTACGCCGCCTGCCGCACCTCGTCGATCATGGCGTTGGCGGTGGACGACCCCACGGCGGGGCCGCCGCGCATCAGCGCGAAGAACCCGGGGCCGTGCTCGTCCACGAAGTCGAAGAAGCGCGTCATGACGCGCAGCAGCCGGGCGCCGAGCGGCCCTTCGTGCGGCTCGGCGAAGCGCTCGGCCAGATCGTCGGCGGCCCGCCGCAACGCGGCCTCGTACAGAGACTGCTTGCCCGGGAAGTAGTGGTAGACGAGCGGCCGGGAGATGCCGGCGGCCGCCGCGATCTCGTCGATGGAGACATGATCGGGCGAGCGGTGGCTGAACAGTTCCAGCGCGACACCGATCAGTTGCTGGCGTCGCTCTTCGACGCCCATTCTGCGTCGGACCCCGGTCGTCATATGAACAGCCTAACCGTCGGTGGCTGAAGCCTGTCGGTTACGCTCGCCGACCATGAGCACATCTGACCAGGAGAAGGTCACCGAAACGCCGGAATCGGAGCCGGAGTCCGGGACCAAGGGGGAGCCGGTCGAAGCCGATGCGGAGGAGGACGACCACGAAGCCGGCGACGAGGACGAGGACGACCACGAAGACGGGGACCACGACGAGAATGACGAGGACGACCACGACGAGGATGACGAGGATGATGACGGCGCCCTCACCCCGCGCCAGGCCCGCCGTCTCCGCGTCGCCGTCGCCTCGGTCCTGCTGGTCGCCATGGCCGCGCTGTTGGGCGTACGGCTCTCCAACCGCGGCTCCGTCCTCGTCGTCGGCCTCTACGGATTGGCCATGATCGTCTGCGGCGTCGTCATCGAACTCAGCAGGCACGGCCGCACCCGTCTGGCCACCTGGCTGCTCGGCGCCGGCCTCGTCGCCACACTCGCCATCGACTGGCTGCTCCTGCCCTGAGCCGCGCCCCCGGCCCTCACCGCAGCGCGCCCACCCGCCTGCCGTCGGCCAGCAGGCCGTCCAGCTCCGCCCGGTCGCCCGGCCTCGCCGGTACCGCGAGCACCCGGCCCCGCGCGTCACCCGTGACACCGCCCGTCGCACGGACGGACCGGAACTGCTCGCTGCCGGCGGCCAGTACGTACCACCGGCCGCCACGCGACTTCCACAGCACCCCCGCGAGCACGGAGGGCTCACGCGCGCCGCACGCCGACGAGCCCGACGACCGCGCGGCGACCGCCCCCGGCCGCGGCGTCCCGGCCTTCGCCGTCGGCGGCTGGAACTGCGCCAGCACTCTGTTCTCCGTCCCCCGCCATGTCTCCGCGCGGGTGCACACCCACGTCGCGCCGCCGTTGGACTCGGGCAGGCTCTGGCTCGCGTACTGCCAGGAGTTCACCGTCCGCACGCCGTGCGAGCGCACCGCGGGCAGCAGACACGCCGTTCGCGCCCAGGCGGCCCGCGCCGCGCTCCCCGACACGTCGACCGGCGCCGACGGGGGGCCCGACGTCAGCCGCGCGGGCGTGAGTTCGCCGAGGTCGGACAGCAGCCGTACGGCGCTCGCGTCCTTCCCGGTCACCTCCAGCACGTCCCACGCCCCGCACTCCGTCCTCTCGCCGGGTGCCGGCAGAGGATCGGTCACCCCGTCCGCGCCTCGCCGCAGCGGCCGGGCGTCACCGGCCGGATCGAGCAGATCCCGCACGGACGTCCCCCGCACCCAGGGGGCGGTCAGATAGCGCACGTTGCCGTCCGTGCGCGCGGCGACCAGGGCGTACGTGGCGGGTGCCGCGCCCGGCGCGGTGTCGGCCGCCGCCCCGTCGACCCGGGCGAAGTCCAGCGCCACGGGGCCGGTGCCGGTGCGGGGTTCCGCGTACCGGGCGATCCGCAGCCCGTCGTACAGCAGCACCACCCGTGCCTGGTCGACCTCGCCCGCGTACAGCAACTGCGCCGGTCCCATCGGCGGCCCCACGGGCGTGGCCGGTGTGGAGGAGACCCGCACCGATGTACCCGGTCTGGCCCAGACCGCCAGCGCCCGGCGCAGCAGCGGCCGGTCGTCGGCGAGCGCGCCGCGCGTGGGCCACACGGAGAAGTCGGTCCGTGCGGAGGTACGCCACGCGTCCTGGGAGACGCGTCGTACCTTCGCCGGGTCGATCGCCGCCTCGGCGGCGGCATTGCGGGTGTACGGCGGGGCCGCGGCGCCGTTCGCGCCCCAGCCGTCGCCGGGCAGCCCGAGGAGCGTGCCGCAGACGGCCACGGCGGCGACCCCCGCGACCGCCGCCCGCGCGTGCTGGCGCCGGCGCAGCAGATCGGTGGGGCGGGCCTGGAGCGAACAGGGGTCGTACTCCGGGGACTCCAGCAGCGCGACGCCCTCCGTACCGATGCCGTCGGCCTCCGCGAGCGCCGCGTGCGGGTCGGCCACCCCACAGTCGGCGAGCAGCCGGCGCACGTCCGGGTCGGACAGCCCTTCCAGGCCCCTCAGTACGAAGGCGGCCCTGGCGCCGCCGGAGAGGGCCGACAGGCGCTGGTCGAGTGCGAGTTCGTCGGCGCCGCCGGAGCGCGGGAACAGCCGCAGTCCCCACACGTGCGGCAGCAGCGGCGGCAGCTGGGCGCGCCGGGGCCACGCGAGACGGCGCAACGGCCGCCCCGCGTCGAGCGCCTGCCGCAGCACCCGGGAACGTACGTAGGCGTATCCGCCGTCGGGCGTGGCCGGCGTGGCAGGCGTGCGGTTGTGCGGCAGGGAGCGCTGGACGACGGCGTGCGCGGTCAGCACGCGGCGGTTCCGCCCGAGGGCGGGAGGCAGCACGAGATAGGCGAGCCGCACCAGCCGCTGATAGTGCTCGACGAGGGCTGCCTCGGCCTGCTCCACGTCGATGGGCGCGGGAGCGGAGCCGGGGGGAGTGGGAGCTGCGGCGGTCGCGGAGGCCGTTGCGGCGTCGGGTGGAGGCACATTCAGCAGAACGAGCGATTCGTCGGATGGTCACCCCGAACGACCGCAACTCCCTTGCCGGGCCGGGGAATTCGGGGTGCCGGTCGTCGCCCCCTGCCGGGCTCCCGGCGCTACTTGCCCGCAGCGCTCCCGCCCGAGACCGCCCAGTCGCCGAACTCCACCGTGCCCCGCAGCCCGCTGCTCCCGTTCGTCGCGCTCATGAACAGGCCCACGTCCTGGACCCCCGCCGCGCCCGGCACCCGCACCGCGGCGACCGTGCGCCAGGTCGCCCCGGCATCCGTCGAGCACGCGCCCGTGAACCGGCCCCCGGACCGCGTCAGCCGCAGCAGCACCGGTGCGGTGACGCCGGTGACGCGCTGGTACGCGTCCAGCGTGCCGTCGCCGGTTGTGTCGTACGAGAGCACGACGCCGTTCGACGGCGTCACCGCCAGGTTGACGATGCCGGGTGAGCCGGCCGTCGCGAGGCTGTCGCGGACGATGATGCCCGCGCGGGCCCACGCCCCGGTGTTCTCCTGCGAGTCCACGCGCACCGTCACGCTCACCCCGTCCGCGAACGCGCCTCCTACGAAGGCCACGCCGAACTGCGTCGTCGCCCGCCACAGGTCCTGACCGCCGCCGTTGATCGCGTAGCGGTTGTCCAGCTGCCCGAAGACCGCGCCGTTGTTGCTGTACGTGTGCCACCCGGCGGCGAGCGGCCCGGCGACGTACACCGCGCCCCGCTGGACGGTCCGCACGCGCTCCTCGCCGCTCGGCCCGAACCGCAGCGCCAGTTCGTACGGCAGCGGGCGCAGCGGCACCGTGAGCGGTTCGGCGGGTGCCGTCACCGACCAGGAGACGGACCCGGTGCCGGCCGGGCCGACGGCGGAGAGCCGGGTCGGACCGTCCGGCCGGGCGTCGGGTCCGGTCAGGGCGAATTCGACGGGGCCGGTGCCGCGCAGGCCGTTGGCGTTCTTGAAGTCCGCCTTCACCGTGCCCGTACTGCCCGGTGCGAAGGCGATCGGGTCGGCCGTGACGCTGACCGTGCCCTGGTACGGGGCGGTGGCCAGGGTGTCCCGTACGCGCAGCGCCGTCCGGTACGCGTCCCCCGTCGCCCGTACCGGATAGCTCCCGCGCCCCCGGGTCCACGCCTCCTCGTCCACGTACCAGTCGAACGTCTTCGGCTCCCGCCCGGCGGCCAGCGCGTCGGTCAACTCGTCCAAGTAGGTCTGCCACTGCGGCAGATGGACGTCGGCGAGCAGGCCCTGCCAGTCGCGGTTGGCGTAGTTGCTCAAGTGTCCGGCCGCCGACCGGTCCGCCCACGTGGTGATCAGCGTGCGCGCCGTCCACTCCAGCGTCGCTGCCTCCGCCGGGGCGGTCGCCAGCCGTTTGGCGTCCTCCAGCCACGGCCCCAGCAGGAACGAACGGTGGCACCCCGCCACCGTGTCGCTCAGCCGCATCAGCTTCAGCCACAGCGCGGCCAGCGCGCGGAACGTCGCGGCGTCGCCTCCTTGGAAGGCGCCGCGCAACTGCGGCAGCAGCAGCCGGGAACGGTTGGCGAGCGCCTGCCTGGCCAGCTCCGTCACATCGTGCCGGTACGCGTCCGAGCCGCGCAGCTCCTCCCGTACACCGAGCAGCGAACCGAAGGCCTTGTCGAACTCGGCGGTGTCGAAGGCTGTTCCCACGGAGGAGGTGAGGGAGGGCCGGCGCGAGAAGAGGGAGTCGACGGGGCGGCCGTCGGTGGTCGTCAGCCGGTACGCCGTCGCCGCGAGCACACCGAAGGCGTCCCGCGCGGCGCTGTCCTCGCCGCCGTACCGCAGATCGGCGTACGCCCGGAACCAGCCCGCGCGGTCGACCGCCTCCTCCCGCCACGCCAGTTCGCTGAACAGCTCGAAGGCGGCCGGGTCGCGCTCGGTGGCCTCCGGCATGTACGCCGTCCCGACGAGCGCGCTGCCCGGCTTGTCGCGCCAGGCCGTGAACCGCTCTGTCCAGCGGTCGGAGTTGGCGCCCAGCGTGGTGCGCCCGCCGAAGTTCGGGATGGTGCCGAAGGCGTACGGCGCGCCGCCCCAGTCCCGCTCGCGGTCGGTCACCGAGTCCAGGTCGGACAGGCCGTCCACGATCAGCACGCGGTCGGTGTCGATGGCGTCGAGCAGGGCCGGCACGGGGTTGGTCTGCCAGCCGAGGATCACCCACGTCGCGTCGGGGCGTGCCTTGTGGAGCGAGGTCTCGACCGCGCGGGCCGCGTCGGGCACCGGTACGTCACCGGCGTCGCCGCCCTCGTGCAGCAGGTCCATCTTGAAGTGGTCCACCTCGCCGAAGAGGTCGCTCTGGTGCCGGTAGAAGGCGGCGGCTACATCGGCGAAGACGGGCGTGCGCGGATCGAGCCAGTCGGGGCGCGGCAGCCCGTTCCACATGCCCTGGGGCACGGTCCGCGCGCCGGGGTTGCGGGCGGCGAAGCCGGCCGGGACGGTGCCGAAGTAGCCGGGGAGCACGGGGGCCATGCCCAGCTCGCGCATCCGGTCGGTGATCCGCCGGCCGAGCCCCGCGCGGCGCGCGACCAGCTCGGGGGAGAGCGGGCCGCCGTACGCGCTCATGTTCTGGAGCAGCCACCAGGGCTGGTGGGAGGGCGCGGGCAGCCAGGTGCGGGCCTCGGTGTCGGTGTAGCCGAAACCGGTCAGCAGCCGGTGGTAGACGGCCTCCTGACCGGTGGTGACCAGGACCTCGTTGCAGCCGTGCAGGGCGAGGACGTCGAGCAGGCGCTCCCAGTGCGGCCAGTCGGCGTACGGGGCGGTGTACCCGTCGTGGGTGTCGTTGAGGGCGAACCGGTGCCGTACGGTCGCCGAGCGCTCCAGCGGGCGGCGGGGCGCGGGAAGCGTGGCGGGCAGGTCGAGTTGGCCGCCCGACCAGCTGATGTGGGCGCCGCACGTGTACTTCAGATACCAGTGCACCCCGGTGAGCAGGACGCCGGCGTCGGTGCCCGACACCTCGATCCGTCCGGCGGACCCGGCGACGCGGAACCGCTCGGGGCCGCCCACCACTTGGAAGCGGAACTGGTTCGCGTGGCGGGGGAGCAGTCGGCCCACGGCGGCGCGGGCGGCGTTGGTGGCGGCCGTGGCGGCTGTCGCGGTGGCCGTCGTGGCGGCGCCGGAGGCGGAGGGGCGGGCCGCGGCTACGGAGGGCGCGGCCAGCGCCACGCCGACTCCTACCGCCCCGGCGCCGGCCAGCACCGCTCGTCTGGAGGGAGCGGCGGGAGGGACGGGACTCGGCAGCTCGGTCATCGGCGGTCCTCTTCCTCGGTTGCTGGTTTCCTCGGTCACTGGTGTGACGTCACAGGGTGTGACAAGAGGTGTGTGCGGAGCGCACGTTAATGAGGGGGAGGGGGGTGGGCAACGATGTGATGCGTCGTTCACCCGCGCGAGGGCTTGTAAAGAGGGCACGATGGCCGAATGCGTACCGAGCGACCCCGAGTGGCACTGGTGGTGCCGGCCCTGGCCCTGGCTCTGCTGAGCGGCTGCGGCGCGAATGACGACAAGGCCCCTGAGACGCCGAAGACGGCGACAGGGAGCCTTGAAGAGCTGGCCGAGCAGGCCGAGTGTGATCCGAACGTGCAGACCGACGCGGAGGAGTTGCGTCAGGCGAACTGCAAGACGGGTTACGGCAGATACATCCTCACCACGTTCGAGACCGACCGCGGTCTGCGGGAGTGGATCAACGAGGCCAACGACTACGGCGGTTCGTATCTCGTCGGCAGGAAGTGGGTCGCCAGCGGCGACGCGAAGACGGTCGAGTCGCTGCGCGGCCGGCTGGGCGGGGACGTCGAGACGGCCCCGGAGCACCACGAGGGGGGCGGGAACGGCGACGGCGGGGCCGACGGCGGATCCGGCAGCGGCGGTCACGGCGACAGCGCGGGCCACGACGGAGAGGGCCACTCGGGCCACCCCAAGAAGAGCTGACGACAGCAGGCACCGGAGGGGCTCGTAGGGCCCCTCCGGTGCCTGGGAATTACCTCAGACCGCTACTTCTAGTTGCATTCCTTGCCGGTGTTGATGCAGTCGACCATCTTGTTCATCACGTTCTCGTCGAAGACATTGATGAAGTCTCCGTGGTCGGTGACAGGCTTGTGCAACTGCTCCGGGAAGGAGTCCACCGCGAAACCGGGACCCGGCGGGAGGTCGTACACGATCCGCTGCTTCAGCTGCGGAATCGCCTGGAATCCCTCCTGGCACTGACCGTTCTCGTCGGCGAACGCGACATGTGTGCGGTGATTCGCGCTGTCGGTGTTCTGTCCGTCCCAGCAGCTCTGGAAGTCGAACGAACGCACCACCTGGCTGCCCGCGGGGCAGATCGGGTATTTGTCCTTCAGCTGGCGGTCCTCGAATCCGGTGCAGCTCCACGAGGCATTCGCGTTGGCATCGCCGTTGACGAACGCCTTCGCGTCACCGGTGATGATGCGGAGGAATCGGGGCATCGCCGTGACCTTGGACGTGGCATTTCCGGCGAATTGCAGCGTGACCTCGGACGGGGTCTGGATCTCGCCGACGTTGCCGTCCTTGCCGCCGCCGTCCTCGTTGGCGTCGTCCTCGTTCTGACCGTTCTGGAGGCGGATCACCGGCCAGTAGTAGGTCGACTTGTCGCCCTGCTCGTTGCAGGTCGTCTCACCGTTGGCCAGGTCGTCGTCGCTCGCGAAGGCGTTGTTGGCCTGGTTGCCCACGTAGTCGTGCTTGTGGTGGGCGCCGTTGCTCACACCGGGTGCGGCGATGACGTTGTCCGAGTTGAAGAGACCGTTCTCGTTGCGGCCGCAGTCGGTGGTGAAGGTGCCGGTCGACGCCTGCTCCTGCTCCTGCGGCTGCTGCACGTTGGGCTCGATGGACTCGATCTCCACGAAGTCGGAGGCATCGGGGCCGTTGCCGGGCGGCTGCTCGCCGCCACCCTGGCCACCGTCCTGACCGCCGTCCTGGCCCGCGTTCTGGCCCTGACCGCCGTCCTGCCCGGCGTTCTGCCCGCCGTCCTGGCCACCGTTCTGACCCTGGCCGCCGTTCTGGCCGCCACCCGGGTCACCCTCGTTCGGGGTGTCGTCGGGGCGCATGGTGCACGGCGCCAGCGAGTCCAGGTTCTTCTGCCAGTGCCCGGCCCGCTTGAGCGCGGAGCGGATGCGCTTGAGGCTGGCCAGCCGCTGCTTCTGCAGCGGCTTCAGGATCTTCTTCTCGGTAAGTCTCGGATCGCTCTCCAACTTCGTTTTGTTGTCCGCGAACCGCTTGTACGCGACAGTTATCTGCGTGTCCATCCGGGCAAGTTCCCGGTCGACCTGGGCACGGGCCCGCCTCGGCACCTTGGTGAGCTCATTGACGACTTCTGGACAGTCGATGGTGGACATCTGGCGCCCGGCATTCTGGATCCGCTGATCCTGACCGGAGCGGCCTTCTCCCGCGGATGCGTAGACATTTACCGCTACCAGCCCACCCCCGCCCAGAATCAAGGCAGCCGCGGCCGCGATGGCCCGGTTCGCCAGTGTCGAGCGTTTTCTTGACGTGCGTCCCATGGAACTCCTCAAGCTTCAGTGCCGGTTCAGGGGGATCTCCGGCGGGGGGAGGAAGCGCTCCCTTCCATACGCACGTCAAACGCGGCCTGTTCAGCGGCCGGTGGAATTCATAGAAATCTCCATCAACAAACCGGGCGGATGCCCTCAACACGCCCCGCCCGGTGGCCCCTTCGGCGAGCGCCGGGGTGCTCAGCCCCTCACTGCTGTCCCCGGTCCAGATAGGCGATCACGGCGAGCACGCGCCGGTTGTCGTCGTCCGACACCGGCAGCCCGAGCTTCCCGAAGATGTTCGAGGTGTGCTTGGACACCGCCCGCTCGGTGACGACGAGCTGGGAGGCGATCGCGGCGTTCGACCTGCCCTGCGCCATCAGCTCCATGACCTCGCGCTCACGGGGCGTCAGCTGGCCGATCGGCTTGTCCTGGGCCCTGCGGGAGAGCAGTTGCTGAATGACCTGGGGGTCCATCGCCGTACCGCCGGCGGCGACCCGGCGCACCGCGTCGATGAACTGGTCGGCGTCGAAGACCCGGTCCTTCAGCAGATATCCGATGCCGCCGTTGCCGTCGGCCAGCAACTCCCGTGCGTACAACTGCTCCACATGCTGCGACAGGACGAGGACGGGCAGCCCGGGGCGGTCCCGGCGCGCGGCGAGCGCGCACTGAAGACCCTCGTCGGTGTGGGACGGCGGAAGCCGGACGTCGACCACGGCGACGTCCGGCTCCAGCTCTTTGAACGCTTTGGTCAGTTCGGGTCCTGTCTCCACGGCGGCCAGGACCTCGAAGTCGTACGCCTCCAGCATCCGGACCAGACCGTCTCGGAGCAGGAAGAGGTCTTCGGCTAGGACAACTCGCAAGGGATCTCCACGGTGACCATGGTGGGGCCGCCCTCCGGACTGCTGACGGCCAGGATGCCGTCGAATGTACCGAGTCGGCGCTCCAGTCCGCTCAGCCCGGTGCCCGAACCGATCTTCGCGCCGCCTTCACCGTTGTCACCGATCGCGACACGCAGCATGGAGTCCGAGTGGACCATGTCGATCCAGATCCGGTCCGCGTTCGAGTGCTTGATCGCGTTGGTGAGGATCTCACTCACCGCGAAGTACGCGGCCGACTCCACCGGCGCGTCGGCCCGGCCCCGCAGATCCACCTGTACGTCGGTCTCCACCGGCAGCCGCAGCGCCAGCGCCTTCACCGCGTCGCCGAGACCGCGCTCGGCGAGCACCGGCGGGTGGATGCCCCTGACCAGGTCGCGCAGCTCGGTCAGCGCCTCGGCGGAGGACTGGCGGGCGTTGGCGATGAGCTCCTTGGCCTTGGCCGGGTTCTTCTCGATGAGCGCCTCGATCGTCCCCAGGTCCATGCCCATGGCGACCAGCCGGGCCTGGGCGCCGTCGTGCAGATCCCGCTCGATCCGGCGCAGTTCGGCGGCGGAGGTGTCCACGGCGTCGTGCCGCGTCTCGGTGAGATGGGCGACCCGCTGGGCCAGCTCCTGGTCCTGGGTGGGGGCGAGCAGCGACTTGGCCAGCAGGAAGTGGCCGCGCTGGATGTCGCCGCCGTAGCGGAGACCGAAGGCCGCGATGGCCGCGCCCAGCGCCGCCGCGAGCAGGCCGGTCAGCTGGCTGTCGACGGGGACGAAGCCGTACCAGAACGCCTTGTCCTCGAAGACCTGCCACAGACCGGCCGCCAGCACGAGACCGTCCAGCGGATAGATGAACAGGCCGACGGTGAACAGCGCGATCGTCGCCCCCGCCGTCATGTCCACCAGCAGCCACGTCAGGTCACGCCAGGTCGCGGGGTCCTTCAGCATGAGCGTGGTCCGCTCCACGTGGCCGGTGACACCGGTGCGCAGATCGGCGGGCATCGGGCGGTACGGCACCGGGATCCTGACGTCCGACCAGGTGGCCGCGAGCAGCCGGCGCCGGTTGGCGTGCGCCCGCACCGCCGTCAGTACATAGGGGGTGGAGAAGAAGCCGATGCCGAGCAGGACGAAGGTGATCGAGAGCACCGAGAGGACGAACAGTGTGATGGAGCCGGCCAGTGCGATCACCGACAGTGCCAGCCCCCGGCCCGTTGTCCTTGCCGCCTCGGCGAGCATCTTCTTCCCGTTCATCGTGCGTCCTCTCTTCGTCGCCCGTGCCCCGACGGCGACCGGTGCCGCGCCCTCTGACGGGCACGACCATCAGTCTGCCGTGCGGCGCCCGTCGTACGTGAGCGGTTTCCGCCCCCAATCGGTGGTGTACCTAGCACCACTCGTACGCTCCCCTGGCATCCCCCCTGACCAGGATCCGCGACGGGTCCGTCACCGGGAGTCAGCCGTTCAGCAGGTCCGCCTCCACGTCCGGCGCGAGCCCGAGCCTCGGGCGGTCCGGGCGCTGCGGGGCCTCGCCGCCGATCGACCGGAGCCATGCCCAGGTGTCGGCGACCGTCTCCCGCGCCGGCCGGCACCGCAGCCCCGCCGCGAGCGCCTTGGAGACGTCACCGCGGTGCATCATGTCGTGCACCTCACCGGGCGGCAGCCAGATCGGCAGCTGGGTCCACGGTTCGACACCGGCGGCGATGATCGTCTCCGGGGCGGTCCAGCGCAGCTCGGCGTCCGAACCGGTGACCTCGGCGCACGCCTCCAGCAGTCCGCCCATCGTGACGTGGCCGGACGGACTCACCAGGTTGTACGCGCCCCCGAGGCCGCGCGCCGCCGCGTCGAGGGTCCACTCGGCGAGGTCGCGTACGTCGATGTACTGCAACGGGTTGTCGCGCGGACCGGGCGCGAGCACCGGTCCGCCGCGTGCGATCCGGCCCAGCCACCAGGGCAGCCGTCCCACGTTCTCCCACGGGCCGAGGATCAGGCCCGCGCGCACCAGCAGGGCGCGGTCGCCGAAGGCCGCGGCGGCGGCCAGCTCGCCGCCGCGCTTGTCCCGCGCGTAGTCGCTCTCGTCGGCGTCGGCCGAGGCGCCCTCCACCAGCGGGCCGTTCTCATCGAGCCCGGCGGGGGTCGGATACGCGTACACCGAACGGCTGGAGACGTACGCGTAGCGGCCCGCCCGGCCGGCCAGCAGCCGGGCCGCGTCGCGGACGACGGACGGTGCGCCCGACCAGGTGTCGACGACCACGTCCCATTCGAGGGCGTTGTCGGTGTTGTTGGTGCTGTCTACGCTGCCGGTGAGGGCGGCGAGGCCGTCCGGTGCGGTGCGGTCGCCGTGCAGGACGCGGACCCCCGCCGGTGGCTCGTGACGGCCCCGGTGGAAGACGGTCACCTGCCACTCCCGCGCCAGCGCGGCGTCGGCCACGGCGCGGCCCACGAACTCGGTGCCACCCAGAATCAGAAGTCTCATTCGTCAACTCTGGCACGGGGCTGTCCGATTACCGGAGGGGTTCTGCTGCGGGCATAGCAGGTCGGCGCCGTTCGCACCATCTGCCGCATGCGCCACGGGAATGGCAGCATGAGCGCACCATGACAGATGTCCGGTCGCCGATACGCGCCTTGCGGGCCGCGATCCTCGCGGCGGTGTGCGTGACACTGGCGGCTGTGGGGCATTCGTCCATGTCTCCGCATCGAATTCCGTTCGGTGTCCTTACGGCGGCATTCGCCGTGACCGCGGGCCTGTCGTGGCTCGCGGCCGGCCGGCGCCGCGGCATCGGCTTCATCGGACCCGCCGTCCTCGGCGCGCAGGCCGCGCTGCACGTGACGTTCACCGCCGTCGGATCGGACGGCGGGGTGCTGTCGACGGACCACGCCCACGCGGCGGCGGGCATGGACATGGGAGAGGGCGCGAGGGCGGAGGGGATCGGCGGCACGGTGACCGCCGTCCTGGCCGCCGTCGGCGACACCTCGCCCGGCATGCTCGCCGCCCACCTGCTCGCCGGCGCCGTCTGCGCCCTCTGGCTGGCCCGCGGCGAGGCCGCGTTCTTCCGGCTCGCCGGGACCGTCGCCGCCTTCGCGTTCACCCCGCTGAGACTGCTGCTCGCCGCGCCCCGGCCCCTCGCCGTACCGCCGCCCGTACGGCCCCGGCACCGCTCCCGCGCACCGCACCGGCCGCGCGGCGCCGTACCGGCCCATGCCGTGTCCCGGCGGGGCCCACCGCCCGAGGGCGCGTCTCCGATCCGTACGACGGCCCCCGGGGCCGCCGCCGCTCTGGTCTGACCTGGGCGGGGCCCGGGGGTCGATGTCCCCGTGCCACGCCAACTCCTAGGACAGTCATGGCCATTGACGACCCCGTACAGGGCGCCGACACCCCGGGCGCCGGTCCCGCGACAAAGAAGACAAGCAGCAAGGCAGGCAGCAAGGAAGCCAGCAAAACAGGCGCGAAGAAGCCCGACACGAAGGCCGAGAAGAAGCCGGGCGCCGCCCCGGCCACCACCTGGGGCGCGGTGCGCCCGCTCGTCCTGCGGCTCCACTTCTACGCGGGCCTGCTCATCGCCCCGCTCCTGCTGATCGCCGCCACCACGGGGCTGCTCTACTCGCTCTCGTACCAGGCCGAGAAGATCGTCTACCGCCAGGAGCTCCGTTCCCCGGACAGCGACCGTACGGCCATGCTCTCCCAGCAGGTGGAGGCGGCACGCGCCGAGCACCCCGACGGCAAGGTCACCGCCGTCTGGCCCTCGTCGGACGACGAGGAGTCCACCCGGGTCCTGATGACGATGCCGGACAGCGAGGAGAGCAAGTCGCTGGCCGTGTTCGTCGATCCGCACACCGCACAGATACGCGGCGAGCTGGAGAGTTACGGCTCCTCCGGAGCCCTCCCGCTGCGTGCCTGGATCTCCGAACTCCACCGTCATCTGCACCTCGGCGAACCCGGCCGTATCTACAGCGAGACCGCCGCCAGCTGGCTGTGGGTGGTCGCGCTCGGCGGACTGCTGCTCTGGATCGGCCGCAGAAGGACCTCCAAGCGCGCCCTGCTCCGGCCCGAACGCGGGGCCACCGGCCGCCGCAGAACGCTCTCCCGGCACGGCGCGCTCGGCATGTGGGCAGCCACCGGATTCCTGCTGCTCTCCGCGACGGGTCTGACCTGGTCGACGTACGCGGGCGCCAACATCGGGGCCGTACAGGACCAGTTGGGCGGCGCCACCCCCGTCGTCTCGGCCGAGCTGAAGAGCGGCGCGGGGGCGGGCGCCGGCTCCGGAGAGCACGAGGGGCACGGGGGCGGCGACAGCGGGCCCGGCGGTGACCACGAGGGCATGGACATCGGCATCGACAACGCGCTGACCGCCGCGCGGCAGGCCGGGCTCGACGGCCCCGTCAGCGTGAAACCGCCGGCCGAGGGGACGGCGTACGTCGTCGCCGAGCGGGACAGCCAGTTCCCGGTCCGGCTGGACTCCGTCTCGGTCGACCCCGGCACCGGCCTGATCCTCGACGAACTGCGGTTCGCCGACTACCCGTTGCTCGCCAAGCTCACGCGGTTCGGTATCGACGCCCACATGGGGCTCACGCTGGGTCTCGTCAACCAGCTGCTGCTCGCCGCCCTCGCCCTCTCGCTGATCCTGATCATCGTGTGGGGCTACCGCATGTGGTGGCAGCGCAGGCCCACCCAGGACCGGAAGCTGGGTGTGGGCAAGCCGATGGCGCGGGGGGCGTGGCGGAAGGTGCCGCTGTCGGTGCTGCTGCCGCTGATCGCGGTGGCGGCGCTGGTCGGCTGGTTCGTACCGCTCCTCGGCATCACGCTGGTGGGGTTCCTGGTCCTGGACGTGGTGCTGGGCGCGGTGGCGCGGGCGCGTGCGAGGGCGGCTGCGTAGTGCTCAGGTGTGGGGCCCCCGCCGGACCGCCCGGCGGGGGCCCCACACGTATGTCCGAGCCGGCTACGGGACGTACTTGTAACCGACCCGCCGGATCGTCCGGATCGTCTGCCGGTGCTCGGCACCGAGCTTGCGGCGCAGCCGGGCCACATGCACGTCCACGGTCCGGCCGTCGCCCACGTGTCCGTAACCCCAGACGGTGGTCACCAACTGGTCGCGGGTGTGCACCCGGTGCGGGTGTGCCACGAGATGGGCGAGCAGCTCGAACTCCAGATAGGTCAGCTCCAGGAACCGGCCGTCCACCTCGGCGGTCCGCTCACCGGGGTCGATCCGCACCGGCCCCGCTTCGGTGATCCCGACGGCGGCGGGGGCGGGTGCCGGGGGGTGCTGATCGGCAGGTACGAGGACGAGGTAACCGACCATCGGCGGCCTGCCCGGCAGCGTCGGCAGGGTGTGCGCGGGGGCGGGCAGCCAGGTGGACCCGGGAGGCAGCAGGTCCACGAGCGGACCGGGTACGTCGGGGGCCGCCAGCGGCACGACCTCGTCCCGGTCGACGGCTCGCAGCCGGGTCCGGCCGGAGGGGTGCGGGGTGGCGGCGGGGGAGAAGGGGCGGGAATTCGCCATGAGGGGTCAGCTCTTTCGCGCGAAGGATGTCGTCGAGTCGACAGGACGGGACGTACGTCATTCGCGACGGCCGAAGACCTGGAAGCAGGCTTTAGAGGGCCGACGCGTTCCTCGCGCGGCAACACACCCGGTCGAAGTCATGGTGCTGCCGGGACGGCCAGAACGGCTCAAGGTCGAAGTGACCCGACGCGTCGTGCTGAAGGCTGGCCATGCCCTCATTGAAGCAGACCCAGCCCCACAACAGGAGGCCCTCTCAAGCCTCGATACGGGGGCCGACGGGCCGCGCCGGGACAGGAGGGTGGCGACCTGGCGACGGGGCGTGGTCGGCCGTGCCCACCGTTGGCGTGCGTCCGGGCAGCCGAACGGCCGGGAACGGCGGGCCGCCTGTCGTCCCCGGCCGGTCGTGGTCAGTCCTGCCCACCGTTGGCGTGCGTCCGGAGATCCGAAGGGCCGGGACGACAGCGAATCGCCTGTCTGCCGCCGCCCGCCCGATATCGGGGAGCCTGGTCAGCCCCGTGCTCTTGTGGCGGGCGTCCTGGGCGCTCGTCTGCCGGCGACGTCTGGCCGCCCGACCCGGGAGCCTGGTCGGCCCGCCAGCCTGGCGGCGGGCATTCAGGCAGCCGCCCGACCCGGACGGCGAGTCGCTTGCCCGATGCGGTGTGTCGACTGCCGGGTTCTGGTGAGCTCGGCCCGCCGTTGGCGGGCATCGTCCGAGGAGCCGGTTGACCGGACGACGGCCGCCCGACCCGGGGCCGGTGACTCGGCTGACCGGTCCCGGTCAGCCCTGTCCACCCTGGAGGGGCGTTCGAGGAGCCGACCGGCCGGGGCGGTGGGCCGCTCGGCTGTCGGCCGCCCGACACCGGGGCCGGGGAGCCTGGCCGGTGCCGTGCCTTTGGTGGGCGTTCAGCCGGTTGGGCAGCGCTCAGCCGGGCCGGCGGGCCGGCCCAACCCCGTTCAACCCAACCGCTTGCGCCAGTCCAGGTTTGTCACGTCTATCGCCGATCCCGGCGAACCGTCCCACTTCACCGACAGGCCCGCAGCCTTCAGCGCCGTTGTGACCTCGTCCCCGACCGCCGTCGTCGTATCCTCCGAGCCGTCGAAGCCTCCGTAGTAGAGCGAGAGCCCGCCCCCGGCCGCCACCGACTCCGTGCCCTGCATGTGGAAGAAGACGAAGCCGCGCACCGTCTGCGGGTCCTCGGCCTCCGCGCCGATCTCCGCGAGGCCGCAGCCGCGGCAGCAGGTGAAGTTCTCGCGGGCCACGATGCCGGCCGCGTCCAGCCCCGCGAACACCGACGTGATCCGTTCCGGATCGGTCTCGCCCTCCCACCC
This sequence comes from Streptomyces sp. NPDC058665, assembly GCF_042714995.1. NCBI lineage: Bacteria > Bacillati > Actinomycetota > Actinomycetes > Kitasatosporales > Streptomycetaceae > Streptomyces > Streptomyces sp. NPDC058665. The sequence goes on along the minus strand of NZ_JBHXRX010000003.1, from coordinate 69,710 downwards.
GGCCTGTTCCTCCACGCGCTCCAGCCACAGCCGGTCCACGATCTGCTGGGCCTGCGCGGCGGAGACGGGGCGATCGTCGCCGTCGACCAGCCATTCCTCGGCGTCCTCGGCGAGCTGCTCGCGTCCGTCGTAGCCGCGGCGTATCAGTCCGCGTACGTACTCCTCGACCTCGCGCCGCGTCTCCTCGTCCAGCTCGGGCCCCGGTTCGGCGGGCGGCAGCTCCACCCGGTCCCAGACCACACCCGCGTCCCAGCCGGCCTCCTGGCGGGCCCACGCGACCATGATCCGGGTCACCGACTCCGCGTCCGCCAGTTCGGTGCCGAACATCGGGCCGGCCTGCCCGTCCCGGTACTCCAGCGAGTAGCACTCCGCACCCCGCGCCACCTGGATGAAGACGCACGGCAGATCGGGAATTCGGTCCACGACCAGAAACGAGTCGTCGGCATCCCCGATCCGCTCGACCAACACACCGAGCTGACCCGCTGAAATCCGCTCGTACTCCCGCGAGTTCTCTGTTCGCACCCTGATCGCCAGCATGGCCAGCACTCTGGCACAGCCCACTGACAACCCCGAAAACACAGCCTTACGGCCCGGCGCTCCCCGGTGCCGCCCCGGCGTCGAGTACCTGGGCGACCTGCTCCGCGACGGCCCGGGAATCGACGGGCCTGCCGGTGTCGACGGTCAGCAGCGGACCACCCAGGCCGAGCGGGCCCGGGTAACGCGCGCGGACGGCGGCCACGCGTTCGGCGACCTCCTCGGGGGAGAGGTCCGGGTCGAGGTGGCCGGGGTGGCGGGTCCGAGCCAGGAAACGTTCGGCGGCGAGTGCGGCGTCGCAGTCGCAGTGGACCTCGATCAGGAGACCGCCGAGACTCCGGAGCCGGCCGGGGGCACTGTCGTGGTGCCACCAGTTGTCGAGCACCGCCCGGCCGGCGTCCGCCGCGATGGCGTATACGATCTCGTCGCTCGCCCTGCTCAGCCGGCCGCGCCACGCGTGGTCGCCCATCCCGAGCGAGTCGTAGAGGGACTCCAGGATCACGTCCTTGTCGATCACGGGCAGGGCGAGATGCCTGGCCAGGCCCCGGGCCAGGGTGCTCTTTCCGCTGGCCGGCAGGCCCGAGAGGATCACGAACGCGCGGCTGCCCACGACGCCCAGTATCCCGCCCCGCGCGCGTCGTACCCCGTCACCGCAACAGCCTCGCGAAGCCCGCCACGTGGATGCGGCGCACGATTTCCTCCGGTGTCGTGCCCAACTGCTCCGCCGTTCGCCCCAGATGCCAGTCGTTGCCGGCCAGGCTGTTCAGCAGATGCCCCCGTCTGATCTGCGCCGGAGAGAGCCGGAACGTCTTCAGGTACGCCGTCCGGCCCTTGCGGTCCGTGATCAGTTCGCCGATGTGCTGCCCGTCGGAGCCGGTGCGGAACGGCGGCAGGAAGCGGTACATGTCGAAGGCCCCCATCCGGTAGACCCGCTCGAACGCGTACGACTCGTCCAGCAGTTCACGCGCCATGACCGTGTCGTGCGAGTCGCTCCACGCGCGCTCCCGCTCCCGCGCCGCCGCCCGCAGCTCGGCGAGCGTCGTGATGTACCGCCCGTCGCCGAGCCGCGCCTCGAAGTCCGGTACGGGGCCGCCGAAGTAGCCGTACTGGTAGATCAACTCCCCGTACATGTCCTGGAGCAGCGTCGGATGCAGGGCTCGGTAGTCGTCCGGGTGCGGCACCACGAACGCCGCGGCGAGCGCGTCCGCGACGTACACCATCACCCCGCACTGCCCCGGGTGGATCTCGAAGACCCGCAGCGCGTCGGCCAGTCCGGGCACACCGAGCCCCAGACAGGAGAGCTCGGAACGAGGCGAGAGGCCCTGCCGCACCGCCTCCTGCGACCACTCCTCCCAGGCGATCGTCGGCCCGCCGAAATGCAGCGTCAGATACCCCTCCATCGCCAGGTGCAGCGGCAGGAACCGGCAGCGCGCGACGGCGCCGGCCGCCCCGTCCTTCTTCTTCGACGGGCGCCGTTTGATCATGCGAAGGTGCTGGTCGACGGCCATCGTCGTGGGCCGCGTGGTGTCCAACTGCGTACCGTAAGCGGCCGACTGCCCGCCGCCCGTCCCGTTCGCCGCCGAACCCGTGCCGGACCAGTCGGCGACGAGGCCGTGCGGAATGTACGACACATAGCGCCTGCCCGGCGACAGGAGGACCTCACCGAACCGGTGGTACACCTCGCGGTGCAGCCGGAGCCCCGGCATCGGCTCCTCGCGCACCAGCGGCACCAGCCGGACGCCGCCCCACACCTGCGCCGGACGTGCGGTCAGCCCGGTGAAGTCGAGCCCGGTCATGTCGCCTTTCCTCCCTCGTACTCGTACAGAAAGCTCTCGATCCGCCGGTCCAGATACGCCTGGAGCTCGGCCAGTCCCGTACGCCCCTCCGCGAACTGCGCGATCTCCACCAGCGCCGGCAGATCCTCCGCGTCCCGGATCCCCGCCGTCGGCACACCCGCCGCCAGCCGGCGCACGTCGAAGCCGTCCGCGTCGTACACGGGGTTGAGATGGACCACCGTCGTACGCCGCTCCCGGTCCAGCCTTGTACGCCACACCCGCAGCACCTCGCCCGCCAGCCCCGGCGGCGCGTTGTCCCAGCCGTCCGAGACGATGACGAGCCGCTCGGGGGCGTACTCCAGCGCGTCGATGACCCGCGTCCCCAGCGGCGTCGGACCGTAGGGGCGTACGAGAAGCGGGTCCGTGCGCCCCGATGTCCACCAGGCGCCGTACGACCCCGGCGCCGCCAGCGCCTCCAGCAGGAAGTGCCCGCCGAGGGCGACGGCGAGCGGACGGCGGCGCTTCTCGCCGGAGCCGGACGCCGAGTAGCTGTCGTCCAGTACGGCGGCGACCCGCCCCCACGTCCCGGCGTACGGCCCCGCGGCCCGGCGCGCCGCCGTGCGCAGCGCGTCGGTCAGCTCCGCGCGCCGGCGCACCCGCTCGTCGATCGTCAGCGACAGGGCGTACAGCGCGAGCCTGGTCAGCGGCATGGCGGAGAGATCCGTCCGCACGGGGGCGCCCCGGGCGTCCGCGCCCGCCTCGCGCTGCGTGCGCAGCCGCTCCAGCCGGGTCATCCGGGGCGTGATCCGCTCCACGAACGCCGAACGGCCGAGGCCGTGCTTCGCCGCGAATCCCTCCGCGACGGTGAACGGCAGTTCGTAGATCGCGCCCTGCTCGTAGTGGGCCCGGCGGTACGCGTCGAGCAACCGGTGCTCGTAGCGCGGGCGTACGCCCGGCTTGAAGAGGAAGTCGCCCAACTCACCAGCCGCCGGGGCGGAATCGGTCGCGGTCGACAGCGGGTGATGGAAGTGCCGAGCCGCGGTCTTCAGGCCGGCGCGGTACTTCACCGCGTCGTGCCCCAGGTCAGGCCGGGCCGCCAGCCAGTCGCGCAGGATCGCGCGCGTACGGCGGTTGCCGACCTTCGCGGCGCGCAGCGCGCGGAAGAGGCGGTAGACGCGCTGCGGCGGCAGCTGTGCCAGGCGGGCGGCGATCAGCCGGCCCTCCGTCCGCTTCTGGTCCGCATCCGCATCGCCGGGGGTGCGCAGCAACTGCTCGACGACGCGGGCTGCGTTGTGGTCGTTGATGTCGAGCGCGAGCGAAGCGGCGTACACGGTGCGGTAGTTGACCCGTACGTATTCGTGGAGGAAGTCGAGCGAGAGCCGCTGCTCATACGCCTCGGAGCGGAACTCGCGCTGTCCCGTCGACGTGACAGCTGCGTTGACGAAGAGCAGCACGTCCTCGGCCGCGATCAGGTCGGAGTAGGTGTCGGTCCCCGTCCCGGTCCCCGTCTCCGTCCGCGTGGTCGTCATGGTCTCCCCCGTGCTCCCCGTTCGTGCTCCCCGTTGTCCACGTCCTTCAGACATGCTGAAGCCGGCCGGGGCATGGGGGCGCGAACAGCGAAATTATTGCTTCAGAGGCAAGTCCCGGAAGTCGCACCGGAGGCCCGCGGCCGGCCGTCGTAACGTAGCACCGGAGGTCCCGTACCGCGCCACCCAATTCCCGGCCCGCTCTGGGCGGCAGGGGGCGCGGGCGGCACACTGATCCATATGAGTCAGCTACGCATAGCACTCCTCGGCACCGGACCCTGGGCCGAGCGCACGCACGCCCCCGCCATCGCTGCCCACCCGGACGTCGAGTTCAGCGGCGTGTGGGGGAGGCGGCCCGAGGCCGCCGCCGCCCTCGCCGCCGCTCATGACACCAAGGCGTACGCGGGCGGCGGTGACGTGGACGGCGGCGGTTCGGGTGCGGGCGGCCTGGACGGGCTCGACGCGTTGCTCGCCGCGAGCGACGCGGTCGCCTTCGCCCTGCCGCCGGACGTGCAGGCGCCGCTTGCCGCACGCGCGGCGGCGGCCGGCTGCCATCTCCTCATGGACAAGCCGGTCGCGACGACCGTGCCCGGCGCCCGCGCCGTGGCGGACGCCGCCGAACGCGCCGGCGTCGCCTCGCTGGTCTTCTGCACGCTGCGGTTCGCCGCCGGGACCGCGGCGTGGGTCGAGGAACAGGCGGCGCTGGGCGGCTGGTTCACGGCGCGCGCCCACTGGCTCGGCGCGCTGTACGGGGCGGGCCACGAGAGCAGTCCGTACGCGGACTCGCCCTGGCGCCGCGAGAAGGGCGGCCTGTGGGACGTCGGCCCCCACGCGCTCTCCGCGCTCCTGCCGGTGCTGGGCGATGTGACGGCCGTGACGGCGGTACGGACCGAGCCCGACCTCACCCACCTGGTGCTCACGCACGCGTCGGGCGTGAGCAGTTCGGCGCTGCTGAGCCTGAGCGCCCCCGCGAAGGGCGCGGGCGCGGGGCTCGAACTGCGGGGCGAGCACGGCACGGCGGTGCTTCCCCAGGGATGGGGCGACCCGGCGGACATCTTCGGCACCGCGATCGGCGCCCTGCTCACGGCGGCGCGCACGGGCGAACCGCACGCCTGCGACGTGCGGTTCGGCCTGCGGCTGACGGAGATCCTCGCGGAGGCGGAGGAGCAGCTGGCCGGGCCTTGAGCGGGGCCCGACCAGAGCCGGCCGGGATCAGCCCACGCGCTCGATCCGCGCGTTGCGGATCAGGAACTTGCCCGCTTCACGGACCTGTTCGAACGCCGCGTCGTTGAGCAGCGCACAGCTGCCCGACGGCGCGGTGACCTGCACGGTGGTGGACTTGTTGTTGTCAAGGTTGGTCACCTTGAGCGTCGTGCCGACGGGGAACTCGTTGCTCGACGCCGCCGGGGCACCCGCCTCGCCGGACAGTGTGACGGTCGATCCGGCGCAGACGACCTCACCGACCTGACCGCCCTGGTCCGCGCCGGCGCCGGCGTCTTCACCGGCGCCCGCACCCGCGTCTTCGCCCGCGCCCGCACCCTCGTCACCGGCCGGCGGCGCCGCCTCGGCCGGAGGTGCCGCCCCCGTGTCGCTCGCGCCCACCTCGCACCCGGACGCCGCCTGCTTCCGCTTGATCTCCTCGATCACGTCCTGCCGGTTGGCGATCCGCGCCTCGGAGAGGGCGTCCGGGGCGGCCCGCTGACCGTCGATGAAACGCTGGTTGTTGCCGAGGGCGGTGTTCAGCCCGTCGCACTCCACCGAGGCCTGGCTGGTGCCGGTCATGGCCACCGCCGTACCTCCCACCAGCGCGGCCGCGCCGACGAGCAGGGCGATCTTCTTCTTCGGGCTGAACGACTTCTTGCGCGACACGTGGGGGCTCCTGTCCCCGGCCGCGGGGGCGGCCGGATGGGTTCCGTGTGCCGTTACGTACGCGCTCCGGGCCCGTACCGCTCAACCGCCCCGGCACCAACTTCCGTAACCCTGGCCACAGTTCCGCTTCCGGCCGCCATTCGGCGACCGCTTCGCGCCCGCCTCGGCCCTACGTCAGGCCGTAGACCTCAACGGCCGGAAGAACGCGCGCAGTTCGCCCGCCACCTGCTCCGGCTCCTCGTGGGCCATGAAGTGCCCGCCGCGCTCCGGCGTGCTCCAGTGCCGCAGGTCGACGCAGAGCCGTTCGCTGATGCTGCGCGGCAGCCCCTTGAACGCGGGCTCATTGCTCAGGGTGACGGCCGCCGGCACCTGGATCGTCGGGACCGGCTTGTTGAGCGGGTAGTCGTAGTACTGCCGGAAGGACGATCCGATGCTGCCGGTCACCCAGTACAGCGTGGCGACCGTCAGCAGCGTGTCCTTGTCCCAGCGGCTCTCCAGATCGCCGGCGCAGTCGCTCCAGTCGCGGTACTTGTCGATGATCCAGGCAAGCAGCCCCGCGGGGGAGTCCGCGAGCGCCGCCGCGATCGTGTCGGGACGGGTGCACATGATCTCGCTGTAGCCCTGGTCGCCGATGTCGTAGGCGCTGAGATGGTCGAGGTACGCCTGTTCCTCCGGCGTCGCGGGGTGTTCCTCGAAGTCCGCCCCGATCACGGCGGACGTGATGTGGATTCCGGCGACCTGGTCGGGGTACAGGGCGCCGAGCCACTGCGTGACCCCGCCCCCGATGTCGCCGCCGAAGGCGCCGTACCGCTCGTACCCGAGGGTCCCGGTCATCAGCTCGTGCCAGATCTCGGCCACGCGCCTGCGGGTGAACGGCCCGTCGGGCAGCGCCGAGTAGAGGAAACCGGGCAGCGACGGGACGATCACGTCGAACGCGTCGGCCGGGTCCCCGCCGTACGCCGCCGGATCGGCCAGCCGCTCCGCCGCCTTCAGCATCTCCACGAAGCTGCTGGGCCAGCCGTGCGTCATGATCAGGGGCAACGGCGCGGGCGCTCCCTCGGCCCGCCTGCCCGGAACATGGACGAAGTGCACCTGTCGGCCCGCGACTTCGGCGACGCGGTGGTCGTAGGTGTTGAGGGCGGTCTCGGCCCGCCGCCAGTCGAACCCGTCCGCCCAGTGGGTGACGAGTTCGCGCAGATGGCCGGGGTCGGTTCCCGCCCGCCAGAAGGTGCTGTCGGACGCCGTGGTGAAGAGCGTGCGCCTCAACCGGTCACGCAGGTCTTCGAGTGCCTGGTCGGATACGGAGATCCGGAACTGCTCGGTGGCCATGTCTTCCTTCGCTCAGAGAATCTGTCCGTGGGTACGGACGTCTCCTGGCGCGCGGGTCAGACGGACGCGACGGCCAGGAGGGCCCGGAAAGTTCGGTCGCGGCACATCGGGCTCCACCTCCTCGCGATACGTAGTGCGCCGGACTGTACAGGAGCGGTCGGACCCTGTCCCCGGGATATCTGGGCGGAGGGCTCCCGCTTCCCCCAAACCCCGTCTGGCCAGGGGCGATTGTCAGTGGGGGGCGGTAGAATTGTAAGTGTTCGTGAGGGTTCCACCACTGTGCCGGGAGGTCGCTGATGGCCGTTGCCACTATCACGACGAAGCTCTTCGACATCACACAGCCAGCCGCCGAGTCCGTGCAGCGCAAGCCACTGCCCGCGGGACAGCCCCGTGAGTGGTACGAGACCCACAACCGCCGTCTGAAGGCCATGCGCCTCGCCATCGCCCTGCTCGACTCGGGCGTGTATCACCCGTCGAACGCGAACAACCGGAGGATCCGTTCGACGGCGGCGCTGATAGGCATCCACCCGCCGTCGGACACGACGTGCCGCATGGTGCGCGCCCTGATCCGCTACGGTCGCTGACGGCCGGGAAGCCCGAGAAGCCCGAGTACAGCCACACCGCAGGGCGCCCGCCCCCGCCGATCAGACGGCAGGGGCGGGCGCCGTGCCGTCTCTGGCGCGCTCGACGCCAACACCGCCGACGGCTCAGGCGGCGGGGGCCTTTGCCGCTTGACCGGTCCAGGCGCCACCCGGGCGGCGCGGACGCCTCGCGGTTGGCGGTGCCGGCCATCCAGAGCAGGCAGAACAGATCCTCGCCGGTGAAGCCGGGGTGGAGGGAGCCTTCCTGGTGGGCCTGGCCGACCAGGTCGTGACCGAGGAAACTGGAGACCGCGCAGGTCTCGACCAGGGCGGTCGCCTCGGGGAAGCGCCACGTGATCACCGGCTTGGCGTTGTCCGTTGTGCCGATGTTTCCCGAGGCCGGAGGAGGCCGCGCAGCCATCTCACCTCGCCGTCGTGCCACTCGTCGGTGGGCTCCAGACCGGCGTTGCGGGCGACGGCGTTCGATGCCGTGTGGTCGGGGTGGACGTAGGCCGCGATCTCGCGCACCGCCGTGCGCCGTTCGAGCCAGCCGACCAGCCCGCGTGCCGCCTCGGTGGCGATGCCCCGGCCCTGCGTGGCGGTCCCCACCACCCAGGCGATGTCCGCGACGAGCCATGGCTCGGTCCCGGGACCGGCCGGGCTGATCGTCGCCTGGACCGTGCCCGTCAACTTGCCCTGGCCACAGCCCTCTTCGCCCTCCCGGAGCCGGACGACCCAGTTGCACCAGGAGACAGCGGGATCGGAGGGCCCGGCGGTCATGCGCGCGTAGCGCGAGGCCAACTCCTCGGCGGTCGCCGGCTCGCCCCCGATGAAGCGGTGCAGCGCCGGGTCGGACAGCACCACGGCCATCTCCCGTGCGTGCTCGACCTGTTGCGGCACCAGCAGCAGCCGCTCGGTGCCGATGACTTCGGCCTTGATACGCGTCACTGTTCGCTCCGGGGCGCCGGAGTACGGTGCCGTACGAATACCAGCCGGTGCTCGCCCGGACCTGGCGGCCTGATCCACGGCTCGGTCATGACCGCGTGCAACCGCCCGTGCTGGACCGCGAAGCGCGGCAGCGAGAGCCCGAAGGTGTCCGCGACAGCGGTGAGTATGCGCCGCTCACCCGCCCGCTTGTCCGCGCCCTCCTTGCCCTCGGGGAAGAAGAGGCGCGGATCGAGCTCCTCCGGAACGTCCCCCCTCCGGTCCGTCACCCCGCCGCGCGCGGTGAAGCCGTAGCGCTCCTGGCCGTCCTCGCAGTAGGAGAGGTGGAAGGTGTCCGGGAACGCCTTGGACGTCTCGCCCTGAATCTCGCACCACACCAGCACCGACCGGCCGCCGCCCCGTGAAGCCTTCTCTCCCATCGGACTTACGCGCTTCGGCTGGAACGTCTCCGTGCCGTCCCTGAACGCGAAGCTCCAGCGGGCCCCGCTCCCCTCGCGACCCTCCGCCCCGCAGAAGCCGACCCGCTCCGGTACGCCCCGCGCCATGCCGTGCCAGGGGCGCGTCTCCGTCTGGTTGTGCGGGGGCAACAGCGAATCGCCGCCCAGCCGTTCGGCCAGCTCCCGCGGAGAGAGCCCCTCGGCGAGCACGAAACGGTACGAGTGCTGACGCCGCGTGGGATCGGCCAGCCAGGCGAGCCCGTCAGGCACTGTCTCTTCGAGAGGACCCACCGGCCCGGCGTGCGCCGCCCGCCCCGCGCCCCGTGGTGTCAAAAGGACCCGTCGCCCGCGCTCCGGTGTGATGACCGGCCCCAGGATCGGATCGGCGAGCAGCCCTATCGGGGCGAGGTGATCGTCCTCGTACGGCTCCCATTCGGCCAGCGCCGCCTCCACCGTGCGCCAGGCGCGGTCGGTGTCACCCCAGCGCGCCTGCTCACGCGCCGCGACGACCGCCTCGCCGAACGGGCCCGGCGACTCGTACTCCCAACCGCGCTCACGGATCCGCTCCAGCAGCTCCGCGCCCTCAGCCCGGTCGCCCTCTTCGAGCGTCCTCAGGAACCAGCCCCCGTCCTTCCCGCTCCGGAGGTCCTCCAGCGCGGCCAGCGGCACGAACTCCTTCCCGGCCAGCGGGTCTTCGAGCCTGCCCGCCGCTCCGTAGTACTCGCTGCGGCCGAGCATCGACATCAGCTGGACATACAGCTTCCGGGCGCGCGGTCTGCCGTGTCTCATCGCCTCGGCCAGCGTCTCCACCTGCCGGTCGACGTCCTCCCCGGACAGACAGGCGACGCGCGCCCGCTCCAAGGACGCGTCGAGTGCGCGAGTCGTGTCGTTGACGAAGCCGGGGTGCGCGCCGTTGTCGCCGTGGAACTCCACATACTTCTCCCGCATGAACGCGCCGAACGACTCGTACCTGTCCGGATACTCGCCCGAGTAGCCCCGGTAGATGTAGAGCGCCCATTCCCCCTCGTCGTTCACATCGCCGGGGTCGAGCAGGGCATCGGTCATGTCCGAGTCGACGGAGAGCTGAAGGGCCCTGCTCCACATCCCCGCCACCAGGACCTCCTGCGCCGAGGAGTGCTCGGCCAGCGATTTCTCGTAGCTCTCCTGGAAGCCGAAGTGATCCCTGTGCCAGTGGATCCCCTCGCTCGTCCCCAGCAGATAGATCCCACCGCCTGCCCGCCGCCAGCCGTCGGACACCGCCAGAAACGAGCGGTACGACGGCGGCAGCGTGACACCGAGCCGCCGCTCCAGCGCGGTGATCCGCCCCTCGTCCAACGGCGGAAATCCGAGCCCCGCCTCGACCATCTCTTCGAACCGGCCCTCTTCCCCGTCCTCCTCCGCCTCCTCCCTCGTACTCGGCGCGGCTGCCCACTCCGCGTTCCACCGCTCCAGGAAAGGTCCCCACCCCAAGATCTCCATGTCACTCATAGTGACACCGACCACTGACAATCGAAGGACCCTCAGCCGAGCCACCGACCCGCCTGTCACCACGGACCGACCACCGACCACCGACCACGGGGTTGTCAGTGGCAGGTGCCAGAATCTTCATCATGTCTCTCGCCGACCTGACTTTCGACCGCTGGCGCGCCCTGGACAGGGACACCGCGCACCACCACGCGCGAGAAGCCGCACAGCGGGTGGACGGGCGACTTGTCGACTTCGACGCCGGCCCGCACCTGGGCGGTTCTCTGTATCGCGCGGTGATCGAGCGCGAGGGACAGCGGTTCGCCCTGATACCCGGCGGCGAGGTGCGGGTGGGGTTCGACCTGGACGCCTGGCGGCCGTTGCCGGAACAGCTCGACTCGTACCGGACCGAGAGCCTGGCCGGCGGGTTCGGTTTCGACGACGACCTTGTCGACCATCTCGCGCGGTATCTCACGCCGAGGCGTTCGGTCACGGTGCCGACCGTACTGATGGCGGTGGAGCCGGAGGAACTGCCCCAGGAGAGCGGATCCGTCGCGGAATCCCTCGCGGAGCGTGGTCTGCGGCTGCCCGGTCCGGATGAGTGGGAACACGCCTGCGGGGCGGGCGCGGAGACACTGTTCCGCTGGGGGTCCGCCTGCCCGCTCGACCTGTACCCGTACGGCGAGGACAGCGCGGCCGAAGGTGACCACGACCGCCCGGCCGACCTCCGGCACCGGCCGAACGGCTTCGGGCTGCACATAGCCCGGGACGTCTACGAGTCGGAGGTGACGTCCGATCCGGGATCGGTCTACGGCGGTGACGGCGGCGAGGCGCTCTGCGGTGGCTACGGCGCCTTCGTCAGCTGGCTGCCCCTGGCGACCGCCAACCGCAACCCCGGTATGGCCGAATTCATCAACGGCCCCGAGGGCGAGGACATGAGCGACGAGTTCGGTGTCCGTCCCGTTCTCGACCTCCGCTGAACGGGGCGCATGTCCCGCCCAGGTCGGCCATGACCCTCCACCGTGCGAAGATCCGATCATTCGTGCTGGCCGATTCCCGTACCCCGCACCGCCGTTGAGGGCTGTCCTCGCCAGGGGAGAGGCCGAGGAGCGTTCAAGGGGGACATTTTGTCATGGAGGAAAACTAATCTTCGGATAGTTCAGCGCCGACCCTTGACCCCCCTAGACCTCCGATGTTCACTACGCCTGACGATGCCGCCGCCTCGTCGCCAATCACCGCTTCGCTCAGCCAGCGCCCTCGCGCGCCCCGAGAGAGGACCGGATAGTGCGCACTGTGTCCCGCGCCCTGATCGCGCTCGTCCTGGCGGCCATGTCGCTCGTCGCCGTACCGCAGGCCCCGCCCGCCGAGGCTGCGCCCGCCTCGGACGCCGGCCCGGCCGCGGCCAAGGCCAAGCCCCCCGCTCCCGCCGCCCCCCTCACCAAGGTCCTGGTCTTCTCCAAGACCGCCGGATTCCGGCACTCGTCCATTCCGGCCGGGATCGCCGCGGTTCAACGGCTCGGTACGGCCAACGGGTTCACCGTCACCGTCACGGAGGACGCCGGCGCGTTCACCGCCGCCAACCTCGCGCAGTACCAAGCGGTGGTCTGGCTCTCCACCACAGGCGACGTGCTCAACTCCGCGCAGCAGGCGGCCTTCGAGTCGTACGTCGCGAGCGGCGGCGGTTACGTCGGCGTGCACGCCGCTGCCGACACCGAGTACGACTGGCCCTGGTACGGCGGGCTCGTCGGCGCGTACTTCGCCTCCCACCCCGCCACCCAGCGGGCCACCGTCAAGGTCGAGGACCGCGCGTCCGTCTCCACCTCGCATCTGCCGCAGCGCTGGACCCGTACCGACGAGTGGTACAACTACCGCGCCAACCCGCGCTCGGCGGTGAAGGTGCTCGCCAGCCTGGACGAGACCTCGTACTCCGGCGGCACCATGGGCGACCATCCGATCACCTGGTGCCAGGACTACCGGGGCGGCCGTTCCTGGTACACCGGCCTCGGCCACACCGAGGAGTCGTACGCGGACCCCGCCTTCACCACCATGCTCCTCGGCGGCATCCAGACCGCCGCCCGCGCCAAGGCCGCCGACTGCCGCCCGGAGACCGGCTACACGCCGCTGTTCGACGGCAGCCAGGCGAGCCTCGACAAGTGGCGGCAGGCGGGCGCCGGCAGTTTCAGCCTCGCCGACGGCACGCTCTCATCGGTCGGCGGCATGGGCCTGCTCTGGTATCCGGTGACCCCGTTCGCCAACTACTCGCTCAAGGCCGACTGGATGATGCCGGGCGACGACAACGGCGGTGTCTTCATCGGCTTCCCCGACCCGCAGGGCGACCCCTGGAAGCCGGTCGACCTCGGCCACGAGATCCAGATCGACGCCTCCGACGGTGACCCGACCCGTACCACCGGGAGCGTCTACAGCTTCCAGGCTCCCGACACGGCGGCGCGGGCGGCGGCGCTCAACCCGCCCGGGACCTGGAACAGTTACGAGGTCGCGGTCCACGGCCGGCACGTCGAGATCTGGCTCAACGGTGTGAAGATCAACGACTACACCAGCAACCGTGACATCGCGCTGGGCCACATCGGCCTCCAGAACGACGGCGCGGGCCTGGACATCAACTACCGCGACGTCCGCATCAAGCAGGACGGCGCGCCGGCCACCGATCTCGCGCGGGGCAAACCCGTCACGGTCACCAGCGTCGAGCCCGGCAGCACCCACGTGGGCGCCAACGCGGTGGACGGTGACTCCGCCACCCGCTGGGGCAGCGCCTACTCCGACCCGCAGTCGATCACCGTCGACCTCGGCGGCGTCCACACACTCCAGCGGGTCCGGCTCAACTGGGAGACCGCCCACGCCTCCGCGTACACGGTCCAGACGTCGACGGACAACGTCACCTGGCGCACCGTCAGCACGGTCACGGCGGGCGACGGCGGTCTCGACGACATCGCCGTGAGCGGCACCGGACGGTACGTACGGGTCCACGGGACCACACGAGCGACGCAGTACGGCTACTCCCTCTGGGACCTGGCCGTGTACGGCACCACTCGGTAAGCGGTCACCACACGATCGACCCCGCCCGGACGACCTGGGGCGTGACAGCACGTCTGTCGCGCCCCGGGCCGTCGGGGCGCCCCCACACCCGCGAACGGCCCCTGGAGGTTCCGTGTTGTCGCGCGCTGTCGCCCACCTCACCGCCCTGTTAACCCTGACCGCACTTCTGCTCGCGCCCAGTGCCGTGGCGGCCGACCCGGAGGCCGGGCAGAGACCCGCCGCCGCAGGGGCCGAAGCGAGGGACCGGAAAGCCGCCGCCCCGCCGCCCACCAGCGGCTTCGAGAAGGTCAAGCTCGACGGCGGTCTCGGCATGGGCGAGCCGATCGAGCTCGCCGTACTGCCCGACGGCAAGGTCCTCTACATCAACCGCGGCACCAGCGCCGCCGGTGGCCAGGTCCGGCTCTACAACCCGGCCACCAGGTCCACGACGGTCGCGCTGACCATCCCGCTGGACGCGCGCTTCGAGGACGGGCTGATCGGCATCACCCTGCACCCGAAGTTCGCCACCACCGGCTGGGTGATGCTGTTCTACTCGCCCAAGAGCACCCCGCTGGTGAACCGGATATCCCGCTTCACCTTCAACCAGAGCACCAACACGATCGCCCCGGCCAGCGAAGACATGATCATCGAGTGGCCGACCGAGCGCGAGATGTGCTGCCACTCGGCCGGCTCCATGTCCTGGGACACGGCGGGCAACCTCTACTTCGCCGTCGGCGACAACACCAACTCCGGTGGCGACGCGCAGGGCATGGCCCCGATCGACGAACGCCCGTCCCGGCACGCCCAGTTCGACGCCCAGCGCACCTCGGGCAACGCGAACGATCTGCGCGGCAAGATCAACCGTATCCATCCGGAGGACAACGGCACGTACACCGTCCCCGACGGCAACCTCTTCACCAAGGGCACTGCGGGCACCCGCCCCGAGGTCTATGTGATGGGCGTACGAAACCCCTACCGCGTCTGGGTCGACAGACGCGCGAACAACACCCTGTACTGGGGCGAGGTCGGCCCCGACGCCGGAGCGACCATTCCCGCGCGCGGCCCGGCGGCGTACGACGAGTTCAACCGGGCCACCGGCCCCGGCAACTACGGCTGGCCCTACTGCGGCGGTCCCAACACGGCGTACAACGACTGGGACTTCGCGGCCAACCAGCCGCGCGGCTGGTTCCCCTGCGGCGGCGGCACCGGCCCCGTCAACAACTCCCCGCGCAACACCGGCATCCAGCAACTGCCGCCCACCAAGCCGTCATTGGTGTGGGAGCAGCACGGCGGCAGCAAGGAGTGGCCACAGCTCGACAACCCCGGCGGCTGCGGTTCGCCCAACCACACCGAGGTCTACCACTACGACGCGAATCTCAACTCCGACGTCAAGTGGCCGCAGTACTACGACAACAAGCTGCTGATCTCCGAGTACTGCCGTAACTGGATCAAGGAAGTGCAGTTCAGCGACGGTAACGCGTCCACCGGTACGCCGACGGCGATCGAACCGGTCCTGGACGGCATGAAGCTCGTCCACCCGATCGACATGGAGTTCGGCCCGGACGGCTCGCTGTATCTCCTCGAATACGGCAGCGGCTACTTCTCGGGCGCCGAGGACGCCGGCCTCTACAAGATCAACTACGTACAGGGCGGCCGGTCACCCCTCGCCAAGGCCTCCGTGAACAAGGACAACGGACTCGCGCCGCTGGCGGTGACCTTCTCCAGCGCGGGCAGCGGCGATCCCGACAACAACCCGCTCACCTACGCGTGGGACTTCACCGACAACGGCAGCACCGACTCCACCGCCGCCAACCCGTCCTTCACGTATCCCTCGAACGGCAGCTTCCAGGCGAGACTCACCGTCAGCGACGGCACCGGCCGCACCGGCACCGCGACGATCCCGGTCGTCGTCGGCAACGACCGCCCCACGCTGACGATTTCGCAGCCACCGGCGGGCGGCGCCTTCGAGTGGAACGAGAACGTCACCGTCACCGCGTCGGCGACCGACCCGCAGGACGGCCCGATCGACTGCTCGAAGGTGATCGTACGGATCGCCCTGGGCCACCAGGAGCACGCGCACGAGGTCGCCGAAGGCACCGGATGCTCCACGACCTTCAACACCGGGCCGATCCACTCCGGCCTCGACGCCACGCAGTTCTACGTGGTGCGGGCGAGCTACACGGACAAGGGCGCGGCCGGCACCGTGGCGCTGACCGGGGAGAAGGAGCTCAGCCTCTGGCCCAAGAAGTGGCAGGCGGAGCACTTCGCGCAGCTGTCCGGCCCCCAGGTCATCACGGCCGCAGGGGCCGAGGGCGGCAAACGCCTGGGTGATGTGCAGAACAACGAGTGGGTCAAGTACCACCCGGTGAGCCTCAAGGGCGTCACCGGCATCAGGGCCCGGGTCTCCTCCGACAAGGCGGGGAACGTGGCGACCTTCCGGTACGACTCCGTCACCGGACCGGTGGTCGGGCGGGTGACCGTGCCCAACACCGGCGGCTGGGAGACGTACACCGAGGTCAACGTGCCTGTCACGAACGCCGTGGAGCAGCCGCGTGATCTCTTCGTGGTCTTCACCGGCGGCTCCGGCGCCATTCTCGACCTCGACAGCTACACCTTCACCGGGCCCGGCATCAGCCGTCCCGGCTCCATGACCGCCCGTGGGAGTGATGCACAGTGACCACCGCGAGATCCGACCGACCGGTGAGACCGGCCGCGACGCACCCACGCGGCAGAACACCCGGGAGAACACGCGCCGCGCGTCTGCTGGGCGCGCTCCTCGTCCTCGTCTGCATGGTGAGCGGCCTCTCGGGCGTCTCACCGGCCGTCGCCGCACCCACCGACGCCGCCTTCAACTCCTCGACCGGCGCGCTGAACGTGGACTACGCGAAGTACATGTCCAAGCACGACATCGTCTACAACAGGCCGACCACCGAGCCCAAGCACGGCCTGACGGTCGGCAACGGCCGTACCGGCGCGATGGCCTGGCAGAACAACGGCTTCAACATGCAGGTGTCCGGAGTGGACACCTCGCAGCAGACCGCCTTCGGTGCCGGGCTGATCAATCTGTCCACCACCCCTGCCATGGACAGCGGTTACTCCACCTTCCAGCAGCGCCTCTCCCTCTATGACGGCACCCTCACCACCACGTACGACAACAACCGCACCGTCACGGTGATGGGCAGGCCCAACTCCGAGGTCATGGGCATCCATGTGGAGGACACCCGCTCCGGAGTCTCCGCGGTCAACCTCGATCTGAGCCTCTGGGACGTCGCCGGGCTCGGCAACAGCGGCGACGTGCCGAACATCGAGACCTGGCGCACGGTGTCCACGTACGCGGACTCCACCGGCGCCGGACTCAGCCGGGGCCAGGCGGACCCGCAGAACTTCGGCTACACCCTCGGCGCGACCGTGGAGGGCGCCGCGTACACCGCGCGCGTCGTCGACGGCCGCAAGGTGCGGCTCTCGATCACCCCGGACTCCAGCTACACCATCTGGTTCACCGCGAGCACCCGTCTCAACGCGCCGAGCCACAACTCGGTCGCCGAGGCCAAGCGCGCGCTCGCCGAGGTCAAGGCCGCCGGATACACCGCCACCAACAACAGCTACCTCAACTGGTGGCACGCGTTCTGGCAGAAGTCGTTCGTCCAGTACTCCAACGGGTCCCGCGAAGCGGACTACATGGAGAACGTCTACTACCTCTCCACCTACATGATCGCGGCGGCCGGATACGGAAACTATCCCGCCCACTTCATCAACGGCGTCTTCAGGGCCACCGGTGACGCCACGAAATGGAGCAACGCGTACTGGTACTGGAATCAACGGGACATCTACAACTCGTTCCTGGCCTCCAACCACACCGATCTCATGGCCGGGTTCAACAAGCTCTACAGCCGCAATTTCGACGCGCTGAAGGCGTACACCAGAACCCGGTACAACGTGGACGGCATCTGGGTGCCGGAGACGATGGGCTGGGACGGCAACGCGCGCGGTACGGTCAACAGCGACTTCACCAACCAGATCTGGTCGACCGGCACCGAGGCCGCGTACAACATGTACCTCCAGTACACGTACACGAACGACACCAACTACCTGCGGAACACGGCCTATCCGTTCATGCGCGAGGTCGCCAAGTTCTACCAGGCGAAGCTGTCGTTCAACAGCTCGACCGGCAAATACTACGTGGCCACGTCCCACGCGCACGAGACGTACTGGAACGTGCCGAACGCGATCACCGACCTGGCCGCCGTGCGTACCCTGTTCCCGCTCGCCATCAAGGCGAGCAACCAGCTGGGCCTGGACGCCGGCTTGCGTCCGCAGTGGCAGAACATCCTGGACAACCTGATCGCGTATCCCTCCGACACGAACGCGAACACCTATCTGCCGCACACGCCCCCGATCGCGCAGACGCGTAACAACGAGAACGTCGCGGCCGAACTGATCTGGCCCTACGACCTCACCGGGATCGGCTATCCCGACCAGCAGAAGGCGATCAACACCTGGAACGTCAGGCCTTTCCCGTACGGAAACGTATGGGCCAACGACGCGATCCAGGCCGCCCGGCTCGGGCTGGGAAATCAGACGCTCCAGGGTCTCAAGACCATGCTCCAGAAGTATCAGAACTACCCGAACGGCATGACCAGCAACACCAACGGCGTCTTCGAGTATCTCGGCGTACATCTGGCCGCGACGAACGAGTCGCTGCTCCAGTCGTACAACGACAAGATCCGGGTCTTTCCCGCCGTCCCCACCGATTCCACCTTCGTCGGCAAGTTCAGGCTGCTGGCCAAGGGCGGATTCATGGTGAGTTCGGAAAGGGAGGCCGGTGAGGTCAAGTACATAGGGCTGAAGAGCCAGTTCGGCAATGCCGCCCGCGTCGTCAATCCGTGGGGCACCCAGGAGGTCAGGGTCCGCAGGACCTCCGACAACGCCGTCGTGACGACATCCAGCAGCGCCGAGATCACCTTCAACACCGGGACGAACGAGGTGTATGTCGTCGAGCGGACCGCCAAGCCGCTCAACTCGTACAGCCAGACGCAGCTCACGGGCACCGCGAACCAGGGCATGAAGTCCCTGGCGGGCACCAGCTCCACGCTGGGGTCGAACGCCACGTCCGACCCGATGGTGAACAACACCGCGCTGACGTACGACAACAACTGGCATCTCACCAACAGCCGCGGCTACGGCGACTTCAACGACGACACCCACCACAGCACCACGGTGGACGCCGTCGCGTCATACACGTTCACCGGCACCGGGATCCAGTATCTGTCCGAACGCAACGGGGACATGGGGACGGTCGACGTCTATCTCGACAACGTCTTCCAGGCGACGGTGAATCTGAGAGCCGAAGGGGCGAGACAGGTCCAGCAGGTCGTGTGGCAGAAACAGGGGCTCACCCGTGGCTCGCACACGATCAGGATCGTGAACCGCAGTACATCGGTGGGGATGGTGGACGCGCTCCGCATCACCGCCTGACCGGCCCCGGCCCCTGTGGCCGGCCATGACCGTGGCCCCGCGCGGAGGACGCCGTGCGGGGCCACACCGTGATCTACTCGCGGCCTGCCGCCCTCCTCCGGTACCGGCGCGGCAGGGCGGGCAGCCACGGCGCGGCGCCGAGGAGCAGCAGGACCGTCAGAAGCGGGAGACGCCACCAGGGCGAGAGGTGCGCGGGCGGCGGTTCTCCCGGCTCGGCCACCCACGGCCGCGCCGTCTTGGACCACGCCACGAACGCGTCGCCGATCGGGAGCAGCCCGAAGGCGTACCGCTTGGTCCACGGCGTGCTGACCGGCATCCCCAGCAACTCCCCGTAGTTCGCGATCCCTTCGGCCAGCGACGCGTCGCCCGCCACCTGGGCCGCGCCGAGCGTGACGACCGTCGCCGACAGACTCACACCGAGCGGCAGCGGCCCGGAGTCGACATCCGCGGGGCCGTCCATGCCTTCGGGATACTCGCGCGTCGTGGGTCCGAGACCGAGCGGGGTGACGACATAACGGTCCCGGAAGAGCGTGTACTGCTCACGGGCGAAGGCCGGGTCTATCTCGACCAGGAACCGCTGGATGATGCTCTGCGAGCTGCCTCTGGCCACCTCCACAGGAGCTCCGGTGCCGGGGGAGACACGGTGCGGCAGCAGTCCTGTACGGGGGTCGAGGCGCTGCCGCACTCCGTCGAGCCACCGCTCCACGGTGCCGGCGAACCGGGCGGGCAGCAGCGTGTCGTGCAGCCGCAGCGAGGCCACGGCGACGGTCGAGTCGACCGGCCACGCCTGCCCCGGATACGCCGTCAGGTACGGCGACTCGGCGCCGTCGAACGCCGCCCCGAGGGAGGCCGAATCCGCCGCGAACCGCCGCACCCGCGCGGCGTCGCGCTCGCCGTCCGGCCGCAGCATGAGCGTGCCGCCGCGCAGCCAGTTGGTCCAGCCCCGGTAGAACACGCCGTACGACGGGGTCAGTTCGGCACTGAACGCGGCACGCCCGGCATCCGAGTCCAGTCGCCCCAGCGCCCACTCCGCCTCCCGCACCGCCTCGTCGCGCACCTCACCGGCGGGCTCCCGCATCCCCAACTCGACCCAGCTCAGGCCGTACAGCGCGTGCAGGAAGAAGTACCCCTCCGGAAACTGCTGTTGGGCCTCGTCCCCGGCGCCCTCGTTCAGTGCCCCGCGTATGAAGGCCAGTTGACCGCGTACCCCGGCGGGCTCACCGTCCACCCCACCGGTGGCTGGCACCATCAGCCGCACAGCCCCGACCAGCGCGCACCCACTGACGAGCACGGCGACGACGACGCGTATCCAACGGAGCACCTGTCGCGTGGCGACCGATCTCTGGCCTGACATCCGATGATCGTAAGCGCCGCGTGTGGGCGCCCTTTCCTGTTCACCTCGCCGATGTGTGCCGTTCCCGGTGGTGAAGGTTCGGCGGGCTGGGCTGGGAGAGATGAGAAGTCGTGTGGTGGGGTGGGCGGGGCGGCTGGTCGTTGCGGGGATCGGAATGGTGATCGCGGGGTGTCAGATGGGATCGGGAACCGACTCCGGGGCGAACGGGACGAACGGGGCCGACGGAGCGCGGACGGCGGGGGAGTGTGGTGCCGTTGATGTGTTCGTGTCCGGGGAGGGCGGCTACGACACGTTCCGGATCCCGGCCGTGGTGGCGGTGAAGGAGCCTGGTTCCGGGCGGCAGGTGCTGGTCGCGTTCGCCGAGGGGCGGCGGCTGGGGAAGGCCGACCACGGCGATGTGGACGTGGTGCGGCGGCGTTCGTACGACGGCGGATGCACCTGGTCCGAGCTGCGGCCGGTCGCGGACTCCGGGCAGGACACGCTGGGCAACCCCGTGCCCGTTGCTGTCGGCGACAGCGGGCGTCTGGTGCTGCTGACCACGCGCAACGGCGGCGACGCCACCGAGTCCGCCATCATGACGGGCCAGGCCGCCCCCGAGGACGGCCGCCGGGTGTACGTGCAGGTGAGCACGGACGCGGGCGCCGGCTGGTCCGCGCCGCGTGAGATCACCGGGCAGGTCAAGCGGGACGGCTGGCGCTGGTACGCCACCGGCCCCGGCCACGGCGTCGAGCTGACCGCCGGCCCCGGCGCGGGCCGTCTCGTCGTCGGCGCCAACCACTCCGTGGCCCCGGCGGACGGCAGTACGGACACGGGAGCCGAGCCCAGCCACTACGCCGGGCACTCCCTGCTCAGCGACGACGGCGGGGAGACCTGGCGGATCGGTTACGTCGACCCGGCGGACGAGGGCACCCTCCATGTGAACGAGACCGCTGTCGCCCAACTCCCCGACGGGACCGTCTACTTCAACGCCCGGGACCAGAAGGGCAGCGCCCCCGGCAACCGGGTCCACGCCTGGAGCCGCGACGGCGGAGCCACGCTCGACAGCCCCTTCGATGCGGCCGAAGGCATCACCGCGCCGCCCGTGCAGGGCAGCCTCCTCCAGGTCACCGGCCGGGCCGGGGCCCCGCTGCTGATGGCCTCACCCGCCGACCCCCGCGACCGGGCGTGGATGACGGTGCGTGCGAGCCACGACGGCGGCGCGACCTGGTCCACCGGATACCGGCTCTCCGACGCCAAGGCCGCCTACTCCGACCTCGTACAGCTGGACGGCGAACACGTCGGGATCCTGTACGAGACGGGGACGGCCACCGCGTACGAGGCCATCCGCTTCACCCCGCTCCCGCTCACCTCACTGACCTGACGAGGCGCGTGGGGCGTCAGCCGCGGCGGCGGACGTCGTCGAGATAGCGCAGCACCGCGGCCACCCGCCGGTCCATCTGGTCGGTGGGCGACAGGTCGAGCTTGGCGAAGATGCTGCGGATGTGTTTGTGGACGGCGCCGTCCGTGACGAAGAGCTTCCCGGCGATGGCCGAGTTGCCCAGCCCCTCGGCCATCAGGGCGAGAACGTCGCGTTCCCGGGGACTGAGCCGTTCCAGACGCGTGTCGTCGCGGCTGCGCGTGAAGAGCTGCGCGACGACGTCGGGGTCGATCGCGGTCCCGCCGTCCGCCACGCGGCGCAGCGCGTCCAGGAACTCCTCGACGCGGCCGACCCGCTCCTTCAGGAGATACCCGAGGCCGGTGACGCCGCCGCTGAGCAGATCCGTGGCGAAGCTCTGCTCGACGTACGCGGACAGGACGAGCACGGCCAGGTCGGGGCGGCGGCGCCGGGCCTCGACCGCGGCGACGATCCCCTCGTCGGTGTGTGTCGGCGGCATCCGTACGTCGAGGATCGCGACATCCGGCTTGTGCTCGTCGATGGCGTCGAGGATCCCGTCGGCGGTCCCGGCCGTGGCCACCACGTCCAGACCTTCCGCGCGCAGCAGCAGGGCGAGCCCTTCCCGCAGCAGCGGGTCGTCCTCGGCTATCACGATCCGCATGGGAGCTCCACCTCGATGGTCGTGGGGCCGCCGGGAGGGCTGGCCACGGTGAGAGTGCCGTCGTGCGCGGCGATACGGCGGCGGATGCCGATGAGGCCGGATCCGGCGTTCTCGTCAGCGCCGCCCCGGCCGTTGTCGCTGACGCTCAGGCGCAGCTTGCCGCCACCGCCGCGCACCGTGACGCCGGCCTGCTCGGCACCGCTGTGTTTGGCGATGTTGGTCAGCGCCTCAGCCACCACGAAGTAGGCGGTCGCCTCGACGGACGCCGCGCGCCGCTCGGGCGCCTCGACATCGATCCGGCAGGGGACCGGACAGGACGCGGCGAGCCCGGCGAGCGCGCCTTCGAGCCCGCGGTCGGTCAGTACGGGCGGCAGGATGCCGCGGGCGACCGAGCGCAGCTCGGCCAGCGCCTGCTCGGCGGAACTCTGGGCGCGTTCGAGGAGCTCGTCCGCGCCGGCCGGATCGCGGGCGACCATGCGCCGCGCGGCTCCGAGCAGCACGGTGACGGTGACGAGCCGGTTCTGGGTGCCGTCGTGCAACGAGCGTTCGATGCGCCGCAGTTCGGTGGCGTGTGCGTCCAGGGCGGCGGCCCGGGTGGCGGTGAGCTCCGCGATCCGCAGCGACAGGTCCGCGTCGGGTCCGGCGGACAGCAGCCGTCGGCCCGGCTGCGCCTGGAGCCTGGCCATCCCCGGTGTGAGCCCCATGATGATGGCGATCCACCCCAGTCCCAGCAGCGCGACGGCGACTACGTCGGACCAGCCGTGCGCGACCCCCAGCCCGATGGAGGTGCTGGTGGCGCCGTCGGGCATCAGCCGCCAGTAGAGGGGGAAGGTGCTGTCGCGGATCGCGCAGAGCGGCAGCAGTACGCCGATCAGCCCCAGGAACAGCCCGGCCGTGGCGTGGCGGACGAGCCAGCTCAGCTCGCGGCGGGTGGTGGGGTCCGTGAGGGCGGGACGGAGCTGGGTGGGGGCGGGGCCGGGGCCGACCAGTTCGGGGCCCCAGCGGTTCAGCCTGCCGCGTTCGCGGTTGGCGACGGAGTGCAGGAGGCGCAGCCCGAGGGGTGCCATGAGCAGTCCGACGCCGACCAGGGCGGTCACGGCGGAGACGGCCAGCCAGACGAGGGTGAAGAACGCGAGCAGGGCCGTACCGAACCCGCCCGCGAGCCTTTCGAGCGCGACGAGGGCGGCGGCGCCGGCCCGGACGACGATGTCCCGGACGCCGGTCCCGGCGTCGGCGGCCTCGGGACCGGCGGCCCCGTCGAGTGTGCTGCGTTGGGTCGGCATGCACCCCTCCTTCGGCAGCGACCATATGCGGCCCGCCGAGCCGGTCGCCAGCCGGACGGCCGATGAGTACAGCAGGCTGTACCAACGACTGGGGAGCAGGCGGGCTCGGCCGCACGGGGTGCCGATTCATAGCGTCGGTGACGACAGCGCGACACCACCGAGCGGGAAGAGGAAAACCCTCATGACCCACACCGACCCCTACCGTCCCAGCGGCTCGGCCGGGAGCCACGACGAGTCGAGTACCGAGGCCACCGGGGCCGGAGTGGTACGCACCCTGCTCTGGCTGGTGCTGGTCATCAGCGCGGTCGGCAACATGGTCGCCTCGTACAGCGGCTCCGGTACGCCGGTCCACCTCGTGTGCGGTGCCATCACCGCACTCTGCGTGACGGCGCTCGTCGCCCAGCGCCTGCGGGGCCGGCGATGAGGGCGATGAGGGCGCCCACCGGGAGGGCCGAGAAGCGCGTGGCGAACACCGGCTTCGGCCAGCCACCGGGGCAGGGGCAGGCGTATGGACGGGACCAGGGTTACGGCCAGGGCCACGCACCCGCCATCGCGCTGGTGAACCTCGGCAAGACGTACCCGGGCGGAGTGACCGCCCTGCAGGACGTGTCACTGACCGTGGAACGCGGCACGTTCCTCGCCGTGATGGGACCGTCCGGGTCCGGCAAGAGCACCCTGATGCACTGCGCCGCCGGGCTCGACGCGCCGACCGGCGGAAGCGTGCGGATCGACGGCCAGGAGATCGGCGGTCTCGACGAGAACCGCCGCACCGAACTGCGCCGCGAACGCCTCGGGTTCGTCTTCCAGTCCTACAACCTCGTCCCGTCCCTCAGCGTCGCGGACAACATCACCCTGCCCCTGCGCCTGGCGGGGCGGGCCCCGGACCGGGAGTGGCTGCACACCCTGACGGAGCGGGTGGGGCTGTCCGACCGACTGAGCCACCGGCCCGCCGAACTCTCCGGCGGACAGCAGCAACGCGCCGCGATCGTACGGGCGTTGGTCGCCAAACCGGCCGTCGTGTTCGCCGACGAGCCGACCGGTGCGCTGGATCTGCGCAGCGCCCACGGGGTGCTGAACCTGCTGCGTGAGCTCGTCGACGAGCTCGGTCAGACGGTGGTGATGGTCACGCACGACCCGGCCGCCGCCGCGCAGGCGCACGAGGCGCTGGTGATGGCGGACGGCCGTGTCGTGGACACCCTGCTCGCGCCGACCGCTCCCCAACTGGCCGCCCGGCTCGTCGCGTTGGGAGAGAACTGATCATGCTCCGTCTCGCGGTACAGATGGCCGGGCACCGGATCAGCGCTCTGCTGGCCGTGGTGTGCGCGGTGCTCGGCGGCGCGGCGCTGATCACCGGCACGGGCGTCCTGACGGAGTCGGGACTCCGTTCCCACCTGCCGCCCGGCCGGCTCGGCGGCGCCGACGTCGTGGTGTCGGCCGACCAGACCTTCCGGAGCGGCCCGGACCTGCCGCTGGCGCTGCCGGAACGCGGTACCGTACCCGCGACGCTGGTCGAGCGGCTGGCCCAACTGCCGGGTGTGACCGCCGCGGTGGGGGACATCAGCTTCCCCGTCGGGCTGCTCGACGCCCGTGGGCGGGCGGTGCCCGTCGATGACCCCAGGACGGCCGGACACAACTGGTCCTCTCTCGGGCTGCTGGCCGGCGGTCCGGACGTGGAGGGCGGGAAGCCGGCCGGTTCCGGCGAGATCGCCGTGGACAGGGACATCGCCGCCGCCGCGGGTGTGAAGCCCGGCAGTGAGGTCCGCGTGGTCGCGGCCGGCCGCGCAGCCGCCGACTACCGCGTCTCGGCGGTGATAGACGCGCCGGGCGCCGGTGTCCTCTTCGCCGACCGGACCGCCGCCCAACTGGCCGGCGACGAGGGCGGATTCCGGTCCGGGACGGTGGACCTGATCGGCCTCCGTACGGAGCCGGGCGCCACCGACACGGTCGCGGCGGCCGTACGCGCCGAACTCCGCGACGCCGCGCCGCGCCACCCCGAGCAGCGGGACGAGAAGTCCCAACTGCCCGCCCCCGAACTGGTGGTGGCCACCGGCTCCGACCGCGGTGACCTCGCGGCCCCCGACACGGTGGCCGCACGGTCCCTGCTGATCCTGCTCTCCTCGTCGCTCGCGGGCATCATCCTGCTGATCACCGGATTCGTCATGGCCGGCGCGCTGGGCGTGGCCATCGCCGGGCAGCGACGCGAACTGGCCCTGATGCGCGCCGTCGGCGCGACCCCGAAGCAGATCCGCCGCCTCGCCGCCGACCAGGCCACCGTCATCGCCGCCCTGGCGCTCGTACCCGGCATACCCCTCGGCTATCTGCTGGCCGGCCAGTTCCGGAGCATGCTCGTCGAGCGCGGCGTACTCCCGGAGGCGCTCCCGCTGACATACAGCCCGCTTCCCGCCCTGGCCACCATTCTCCTGCTGGCCCTGGCAGTTCAGGTGTCCGCCCGGGGGGCAGCCCGGCGCACGTCCCGTATGCCCGCCACCGAAGCCGTCGCCGAGTCGCGCAGCGAACCGCGTAACCCCTCACCGCTGCGGACCCGCGCCGGCCTGCTGCTCGTCGTCGCCGCGACCACCCTCTCGGTGGTGCCGCTGCTCTCACGCACCGCGCTCGGCGCGACCGCGACCTCCATCGCCGGCATCATCGCGGCGATCGGCCTCGCCATGGCCGGCCCCGCCCTGGTCCGGAGCGTCAGCGACACGCTGGCCCGGCGTCTGCCGGCCGGTGCCTCGCCCGCCACGTGGCTGGCGATGTCCAACGTCCGCGGCTACGCCATCCGTATCGCCGGCGTCGTCAGCACCCTCGCCATGGCGGTCGTCTTCACCCTGACCTACACCCTCGCCCAGACCACGGTGCTGACCGCGACCACGAACGACGTCCGCGCCGGCACCCTCGCCCAGGAACGCCTGACCGCGCCGGGCCTCGGCGGAATGCCCGAGGGCACGCTCGCCGCCGTACGGGACACATCGGGCGTACGGGAGGCGGCTCCCGTCACCACCACCACCGTCCTCTGGCCGTACGAGCAACTGGGCGACCCCGTCGTCGAGTCCGCGTCCGCGATGATCCTCGACCCCGCCGCGCCGGGCGTGCTCGACCTCGGCGTACGCTCCGGCAGCCTGGCCCGGCTCACCGGCGACACGGTCGCGGTCGGCAGTGATGTCGCCACCTCGCGCGACGCGAACGTCGGGCAGCGGATCAGTCTGATCCTCGGCGACGGCACGCGTGTCACCCCGCGAGTGGTCGCCGTCTACGACCGCGGCCTCGGTTTCGGCCCCGTCGTCGTCTCCCGCGATCTCGCGATCGACCACACCACCACCCGCCTCGACCAGAGCATCCTCATCCGCACCGACGACTCCGCGACGGCCCACGACAACCTCGCCGCCCTGGCCGCCGCCCGCCCCGGTCTCTCGCTCGAACCCGCCGACACCACCGGCGCCGGGCTGAGCGACGCGCCGCCCGAGGTCTGGGTGAACCTCGCCACCATCGCCGTACTCCTCGGCTACCTCCTCCTCTCCATCGCCAACAAGCTCACCGCCACCACGGCCCAACGCCGCACCGAGATCGCCACGTTGCGGCTCAACGGGACCACCCCGCGCCAGATCCGCGCCATGATGCGGCGCGAAGCCGCGCTGATCGCCACCGCCGCGCTCGTCGCCGGCCTGGCCGTCTCCGCGATCCCGCTCGCCCTCCTGGGCAGCGGCTTCCTCGGCCGGCCCTGGCCGGCGGGTCCGGTCTGGCTGCTTCCGGCGATCGCGCTCACGATCGTGACCATCGCCTTCCTCACGATCGAACTCCCCACCCGCCAGGCGCTCCGCACCTCACCGGCCGACGCGCTCGCCAACCGCGAGTAGCGCACCGGGACATCGGGCCGGCCGCCGGGCGGGACGCCGGGCGCCGGCCCTTGTCACCTGTTCGCGTGACATGCCTTTCTCCGGGCCGTCACGTAATCTTCGGTACCGGACCGCCCCGGGGGAATTTCGGGAGCAATTCGAGGTCCGAGACAAGCGCTGAGAGTCAACGGGGGCAGTCTGCCCATCTCTCAGACGCGGGGGCCTGCCCGTACTGGCAATGGCCCGGAATTCAGAAGGTGGAACAGAATTGATCAGAATCCGAAAAGGGCGCGCGAAGTCGATCGCCGCGGCCGGAGTCGTTCTGGCCGGCCTGCTCGGCGGTGTTCTCGTCGGCGCGCCGTCCGCGGTCGCCGAATCGGGGGACGAAGCGGGCCCTCTTGGCAGGTGCGACCGGGTCTGGGTGAAGAACGTCTACGGCTACAAGTCCAAGCACCACGGCAAGGGTCCTGTCTACAAGGACGGGCGCGGCGGGACGATAACCGTCGAGAAGATCAAGGCAGGTGAATTCGAGACCTCGGTCAGCGGCACGGTCGGGGTCACCGCGAAGGCCGCTGTCGCCGAAGCGAAGGCGGAGGTCAGCGCGGGCGCCGCCGTCAAGACCTCGTGGAACACCAAGCACAGCTACTCGCACAAGATCTCGCGTAACAAGTACGGCAACGTGCAGTACGGATCGTGGGGGCACACCGCCCGCGTGGAGAAGTACCTCACGCTCCCCAACTGCAAGAAGTCGCAGCGCAAGACCGGGACCGCGAAGATATCGAACTCCAAGCAGGGATTCCGGTACTGGGAGACCAGTTCCTGATGCGGCGGACGGTGGCGTTCTTGGCAGCCGCGGCCCTTTTTTCCACGGTCGCGGCCTGCGCCAACGGCGAGGAAACGCGGGGTGCCCCCTCCGACACCCCATCGCCCGCGGTGCCCAAGGCGCCACCGGCGCTGTCCACGCCCGACGTGGAGATGGGGTTCACGGAGATCCTGTCCGAAGGACCCACGCGTGGCAGTGATGAGTTCAGCCCGGTGCGGCTCGATAAGGGCGTCACCTGGATTTCGCTCAACTGCGTGGCCGATTCGGGATCGCCGATGGTGGACGTCGTCGTCGATACCGTGGCGACTTTCTCAACTGACTGCAAGAGCGGGGAAGTCAGCTACTACGCACATGAACTCAACCTCTCCAAGCCACGCAAGGGCCAGGTCTCGATCAAGGCGCCGGACACGGTGCGGTGGACGATGAATGTCCAGGTCCCCGAGTCCGGCGAAACGCGACCGTAGTCGGCGCCCCCCGGCCCGCCGCGGTCCGACGCAACAGCCGCCGCGCACCGGCGGTCTACACAGAAGGACCGCCGCGCACCGGCGGTCCACACAGAAGGAACAAATCTTTGCGGAAACTCAGAAGAGCGCTGGTCGCCGTCGGCGCCACGGCCGCGGTGGCCGGCGGCGCCCTTGCCGGCGCACCGGCCGCCCAGGCCGCGTCCACCTGGCAAGCCCACGACAAGAACTGCAAGACCGTCACGGGAGGCTCGGTCTGCGCGGAGGTGCAGAAGCGCGTCACCGACGCGGGCGCGGTCAACGGTTACCGCGCGAGGATGACGGTCACCCCCACCGCGGGCAACTGGATGAAGCCGACCACGTACACGTGGAGTTCGGACGGCGCCCTGAGCCAGGTCTGCGCGGGCGGCTGCTCCCAGCAGACTTCCGCGTGGACCTCCAAGTGGTCGCCGGTCAAGACCACCGCCGGGACGTACGTCGCACGGGGCGAGACCACCGGCGGCTATCTCTTCGACGCCGCCGCCTCCTGGAGCGGCTGGGCACGGGTCGCCGAGAAATGCGCCACCGACGTCGCCGGCAAGTTCTGTGTCTACCGGCATGAACGCGGCTACCGCGACACCATGCAGGAGCGCGGCAAGCTGACGGTGACTCCGGCCGCCGGCAAATGGATCGAGCCGCGCTGGGTCCGGGTCGGTACCGTCATGAACGGGACCAACACCTTCAAGACCAGCGACCTCTGCGACCCGTCCTGCACGCGTCGCACCGGCAGTTGGTCCGCCACGGTGACCCGGACCATGCCCGGTCTCGCCGGCCCTCTTGAGCTCTACGCGTCCGCCCGGGTCGCACTCCCCTCCGGAACCGTGAAGACGATCAAGGCCTCCGTCACCGGCTGACCTGACCCGTCCGAAGGCCGCTTCCCCGACCACGGGGGAGCGGCCTTCGCTTGACCACGGTGGAGGGTGCGTTGACCGCGACGGCACCCACGTGGGGAGGTCACCGTGCTCCGTGCTCAGAGCCGCGGCAGCGACGTACGGTTCCCCGTGCCCGCCCCGGTGGCGCTACCCCTCGTCCGTCCCCTTCTCGGGCCGTGTCTCGCCCACTTCCTGCGGGATGGCCCGCTGCGCGCGGATATGGAGGACATCGCCGATGAACAGGTCGTACAGCAGTACTCCGATCACTCCGCCGATCAGCGGCCCGACGAGGGGGATCCAGAAGTAATCGCTGAAGGACCCGGACAGGGTGCCGGGCATCGCCAGGTCCTGCCAGCCGGCGGCGTAGGCGAGCAGCCGGGGGCCGAAGTCGCGGGCCGGGTTGATGGCGTAGCCGGCGTTCGCTCCGTACGACATGCCGATCGCCGCGACGGCGAACCCGATGATCAACGGACCGAGATTGGCTTTCACCGCGGTGTTGCGCAGGTCGACGACGGCGACGATCAGCATCACCAGGAACATGGTGCCGACGATCTGGTCGATCAGCGGTCCCCAGATGCCGCCGTTGAAGTACGGCGCGGGGAAGGTGCCGAAGATGGAGAACGTCGCGTTCGTGTGCCCGTTGGTCTTCGGGTCCTTCGACACGAGGTCGAAGGCGTGGATCGCGTCGTGGTAGACCCAGAAGACGAGCGCGGCGCCGGCGAACGCCCCGGTGAGCTGGGACGCCCAGTACGGGAGGACCTTGGCCCAGGCGAACTTGCGCCGCACGGCGAATGCCAGGGTCACCGCCGGGTTGATGTGCGCGCCGCTGACCCCGCCGGCCACATACACACCGAAGACCACGGCCATCGCCCAGCCCCAGGTGACCAGCAGCCAGTCGCCGGAGCCCAGGAAGAACGTGGTGGGCCCTTCCGTACGGCCTGAACCGGGCAGGGCCGCGACGGTCATCGCGACGACACCGCAGCCGAAGGAGATGAGGACGAACGTCCCGAGAAACTCCGCCAGGCATTCCCCGGCGAGAGTCGCTCGCCGCCTGAATCGGGCCGGCTTGATCAGGGGCGGGATTTCTACGGCCATGGGTCCTCTTCGAATCTCGTCCGGTGCGCCGAAACGCGGCTGGGTCCCCTCCCTGCGACCGCACCTTATGTTCAGGTGGTTGGGTGACCCCGCAACGGCGCGCCCGGCCGGACCACGCGTGACGCACCGACTTCACACGTACGCCTGACGTGTCGCGGGACTGCTCGGCCTGGCGGACGAGTCGTCGGCGTCCTCGCGTCAGGCCCGGTCGGCCGTGTCCGTCGCGCGCTCCTCCGCGGGGGCCGCGGGCTTCGCCGTAGCGGCAGCTCGGGGACGGAGCCTGAGGACAACGGCGACGACGGCCAGCGTGAACAGCGCCAGGCCCGCCCAGATCACCCACTTGTGCGGCCACGGCACGAGAGCGCCGGCCTCGGGGGAGCGCCCGCCGTCCACGCCGGTGACGACGACCGCCACCAGCCCCAGGATGGTGGCCACCACCACGATCCTCCCGAGCAGTCTCGCACTCAGCGGCAGCGCGACGTCCCGACGCCGGGGGCCGCGCAGGCGCAGGCGCTCGCCGGGGCGGGCCGGTGCCATCAGACGGGCCAGGAGCAGGACGGCGATCGGGATCTGCAGAGCCCACACCACGGTGCGGAAGGGGCCGTCGAACCATGCCTGGCTGCTGTACAGCAGGGTGTGCCAGGCACTGAGGATGTAGACGACGATGACGAAGCGGTGCAGGGCCAGCCACATGCGCGAGCCGGTCCGGTGCCGCAAGTAGAAGGCGAGGCCGAGCGGAACGGCCAGATACATCGCCAGCAGGCCGATCAGGATGGCGACACGGCCGGTGCCCGTGGCGTACCCGCCGGGGACGAACACGTCGACGAACGCGGTCCACACGCTGCGTCCGAGCGACCACTGGTCCTGGTTGGTCCGGATCTGGTCGGTGAAGAAGAAGAGAGCGTGCATGAACATCAGACCGATGGTGGTCAGGCTCGTGGTGCGGTGCCACTTCTCCAGCCGCGCCGCGGGCAGCCGGCGCCAGCGGGGTCTCGGCCCCGAACGCAACAGCCCGAATATCAGCGTCCCGTAGGCCCACAGCATCGCCGACCAGCCGAACGCCTGGCACATCCAGTACATCCAGAACTCGCCCGCGTTCGCCATGTCCGGCATGAGCTTGAGGGTCGCCGATG
Organism: Streptomyces sp. NPDC058665; assembly: GCF_042714995.1. Lineage (NCBI taxonomy): Bacteria > Bacillati > Actinomycetota > Actinomycetes > Kitasatosporales > Streptomycetaceae > Streptomyces > Streptomyces sp. NPDC058665. The sequence goes on along the minus strand of NZ_JBHXRX010000003.1, from coordinate 37,813 downwards.
TCCCGTTCTCCACGCGGACGTAGAGCAGCCAGTAGATCAACAGGGTGACCACCAGGGCCAGTGAGGCGTCCGGCACCGCGCCTCGCAGATCGGCACGCAGACCGGCCCAGTCGATACGGGCACGCTCCTTCCCCTGACGCGTAGAAGGCGTCACCGATCCCGAGGACTTCGCCATTGCTCAACTCCGGTTTTCCGTACGGCATGCCACGGGACACCGATGGTGAACAACCCGCGGCAATGTTGGTCTGTACCGCTCTTAGCGGTGGAGAGTAACGACGATTTCCCCAACGCGGAAGACAGCGATCCGGTGCCTCCGTATTTCACGGGCATTCAAAAAACCTCACCATCTCCGGGAACTTTTCGGGGGAGTTGAACGACCGGACTCGGCAGTCACCCCCACAACTTGGCCGGGCCCAGGAACTGAACACGGAAGCCTGCCGACTTCTGATGCGAAAGACGAATCCAGGGAGGTCGGTCATGGAACGACGTACGTTCTTGCGCGCTTCGGCTCTGTCCGCCGGTGCCGCAGCCGGAGTTGGGGCGATGAGCGAGGGCGCGTCGGCCGTTTCGGCGGCGAATCCGCTGCGGGTGCAGGTGCTGATGTTCGACGGCGTGGAGGAGCAGGACTTCATCGCCCCGGTCGAGGTGCTGGGGCTCGCCGGCCGGGCGAGCGGCGGGGCGCTGACGACGACGATGGTGACGACCGGGCGGCCGGCCACGATCGCCTGCACGTACGGCACGAAGGTCGAGGTGGACAAGGGCTGGTCTCCGCGGGAGGCGGATGTGCTCGTGGTGCCGGGCGGCGGGTACACGGCCAAGGACGGGCCCGGCGTGAACCAGGTCGTCGCGGACCGGGGATTCCTGCGCCGGCTCGCCGCCTCGGAGGCGCTGCCGGTGGGGATCTGTACCGGCGTCATGGTGCTGTCGGCCGCGGGGCTGACCAAGGGACGTAACGCCACCACCCACTCGGGGGCGAAAGCCGATCTGGCCGCCCAGGGCACGACGGTGATCAACGCGCGCGTGGTGGACGACGGCGACCTGGTCACCGGAGGCGGCATCACCTCCGGGCTGGACGTCGCGCTCTGGCTGGTGGAGCGGTTCGTGGGCGCGGAACTGGCGCAGCGGGTGGAGACGGTGCTGGAGTACGAGCGGCGCGGGACGGTGTGGCGGCGCGCCTGAGCCCCGGGACGCTGACGCGCCCGGTCGACTGACCCGTCAACTACCCGGGCGCACCACGGTCGCAACCGCTTTCACGCTGTCACTGTGACGGAAGTGAAGGACGAACGGGACGGCGTCACCCTCGTTCCAGCGGGTCCCCTCCTTCAGCGTGACCATCACGTCCAGGCCGTACGGCGACATGGTCAGCGCCGCCCCGGCGGGAACCGTCGCCGAGTCCGCCATTCCCATGGAGTCGCCGCCTCCTCCGTTGCTCCGGTGGCGGCTCGGCATGGCCTCCGAGATGGCGGGCGATGTCACGGACACGAGCGCGTCGTCCACGCCGCCCTTGTTCGTCACGGTGAAGAACGCCGCCGTCTCCGTGTTGTCGCTGTACGGAAGAAAGACATGCGGATCGGAGACCTCAAGGGCAGGCGGCCTGCCCGCCTGCTCCGCCCCGACCCACTGCGTCAGACCCGCCAGCGCCACTACGCAGGCGGTCCAGGGGATGAGCCCGGCATAGAAACCGTCGCGCAGCCGCTCGCGCGTGATGTGCCAATCCGTCGAGGTCTCCTGGGAGGGGCTGTCGGTCATCGCCGCGGTGCTCCTTGCGTCGTACACGCTCCGCCTCTCGGGGCGCGCGAGGGCCGCCAGCCGCGCAGCCGGAGGCTGTTGCCCACCACGAGCAGGGAGCTCACGGACATCGCCGCGGCGGCGACCATCGGGTTGAGCCACCCCACGGCCGCGAGCGGCACGGTGACGACGTTGTAGCCGAAGGCCCAGATCAGGTTGGTTCGGATGGTGCCGAGAGTCCGTCTGGCGAGACCGATCGCGTCGGCGACCGACTCGATGTCGCCGCGCACCAGCGTCACGTCGGCCGCTCCGATGGCGACGTCCGCGCCGCTTCCCATCGCGATGCCGAGGTCCGCGCCCGCGAGGGCGGCGGCGTCGTTCACACCGTCTCCGATCACCGCGACGCGGCGGTCCTCCTCGCGCAGCCGGCGGACGAGATCGGCCTTGCCCTCGGGGGTGCACCGGGCGTGCACCTCGGTGATGCCGAGTTCGGCGGCGACCGCCTCGGCGGTGGCCTCGCGGTCGCCCGTCGCCAGGACGGGTTCCACTCCAAGGCGCCTGAGACGGTCGACCGCGCGGTAGCTCCCGGGGCGCAGGACATCCCCCAGGACGATGAGCGCCTCGTCCACCCCGTCGACCCGGACCCGTACCGCCGTACGCGCAGCGGCTTCCGCGTCCGCCAAAGCCCCGGCCAGGGACTTCGCCAGGTCGTCCCCGGGGGAGCACACCTCGACCCGGTGGCCGTCGACAAGACCGGTGACACCGCTCCCGGCGGTCGCGGCGAACTCCGTCACCTCGGGCAACGGCACGTCGGGCCAGGCGCGTTGGGCGTACGCGGTGAGTGCCCGGCCGAGAGGGTGCTCCGAACCTCGTTCCACCGCTCCGGCCAGCCGGACCACGGTCCGCTCGCCCAGGCCGTCGGCGACCACCGTAACCTTGGTGACGCCCATATGGCCCGTGGTCAGGGTTCCCGTCTTGTCGAGAATCACCGTGTCGACATGCCGCAGGGTCTCCAGCGCCTGCGGACCGCTGACCAGTACGCCGAGTTGTGCGCCTCGGCCCGTGGCCGCCAGCAGCGCGGTGGGGGTCGCCAGGCCCAGGGCGCAGGGGCAGGCGACGACCAGGATCGCCACACAGGCCGTGACCGCGGCCTGCGGATCGGCTCCGGCACCGAGCCAGAATCCGAGCACGGTGACCGCCAGGGTCAGTACGACAGGGACGAAGCCGCCCGCCACCGAGTCGGCCAGCCGCTGGGCGCGGGCCTTTCCGGCCTGGGCCTCGGTGACCAGGTGGGTGATGCGGGCGAGTTGGGTGTCTGTTCCGACCGCCGTGGCACGGACGGTGAGCAGTCCTCCGGCATTGACCGCCGACCCCACCACCGCCTGGCCGGGGGCGACTTCGACAGGCCCGCTCTCACCGGTGACCAGGGTCAGGTCGAGCGCGGAGCTGCCGGAGACCACAACGCCGTCGGTGGCGACCCGTTCGCCCGGCCGGACGATGAACTCCTGCCCCACGCCGAGTTGTTCGATGGGGACACTGCGCTCTTCGCCGTCGACCCGCACCGTCACGTCTTTGACGCCAAGCCCGGCGAGCGCGCGCATCGCCTGCCCCGTGGCGCGCCGTGCCCGCGCCTCAAGGAAGCGTCCGGTCAGGACGAACAGCGGCACGCCGACCGCCGCTTCGAGATAGATGTGGGGAACCCCGTCGCCCGCCGACGGCAGGAACGTGAACGGCATACGCATGCCCGGATCGCCCGCGCCGCCGAAGAAGAGGGCGTAGGCGGACCAGGCGAAGGAGGCCACCACGCCGAGCGACACCAGCGTGTCCATCGTGGCCGCGGAGTGCCGTACTCCCGAGAGCGCGCGGCGGTGGAAGGGCCAGGAGCCCCATGTCGCGACCGGAGCGGCGAGCGCGAAACAGAGCCACTGCCAGTTACGGAACTGAAGGTCCGGAACCATGGACAGCACCAGGACAGGTACGGAGAGCAGTGCCGTCACCACCAGCCGCCGGCGCGCCTCGGCCGCTTCGTGCGAATCGGGCTCCTCGGCCGGCTCCGCACCCTCCTGGGGCTCGGGTGGCAAGGGGAGTTGAGCGGTGTAGCCGGCCCGCTCGACCGTCGCCACCAGGACCTCTGGAGCGATGTCAGGCGGGTGGCTGACGCGGGCGTTCCCCGTGGCCAGATTGACCGTGGCGGTGACTCCTTCGAGCTTCGCCAGCCGTTTCTCCACGCGGCCCACGCATGCCGCGCAGGTCATCCCGCCGACGACGATGTCTGTGGTGATCGCCGTGGAACTCCTGGTCTCTGTGCTCACTGTCCGCCGCCCGAATGCGTACCGCCCATGTCACCCATGTCGTCGCCCATATCGCCGGTGCCGCCGGTGTCGCCGCCCCGTGGACCGTCGAGCGGGCCCTGGGGCCCGGTGTCCGTGGAGTGCATGCCGGGAGCGACCGGGCCGACCGCCGAGCCGACCCAGTACGACACCCCGAAGACCACCGTCAGCAGGACCAGGAACCCGGTCAGTGCCGGGGGCGGCACACATCGCTTCAGCAATGCCACCACCCGCGGGACGAAGGGCCCATGCCGGTCTGCCATCACCGCTCCAGAAAAGAGATCTCCGCCGACCGCCGGACAATCGGCGGGAATTCAGGGCCATGGCGGTCGGCCCGCGCACGCTTCGGAAAACCATGCTGACATGAGGCGCACTCACGGGCCGCAGTTGTGCGGGCTTGTCATCGTGTGAGGATTCTCCCGCCGATTCCCGGGAACTCCGAGCGCCGGTCGTCCGACGCATTTCCCGCATGAGGGAAGGACGTTCCTGTCCTCCGTGAGTGATATCGCGGAACAGGCTGTTCTCGGCGTGATTGCGGTGCAACGATGACTCCGCCATGCACCTGGGTCCATGCTTCCGCGGAGTGAGGGCCGCGCTGTTCGCGGCCGTCGGTGTGCTTTTCGCTGCCCTGGGACACGTCCTCATGTCGGGAATGACAGTCCCATGGCCCGCGGTGCTCGTCGCATGCGCGATCACCTGTCTCACGGGGTGGGCTCTGACCGGCAGGGAGCGCGGATTCCCCGTGGTCCTGTCCGCGGTGGTCGCCGTCCAGGCCCTTCTGCACGCCTGGTTCGCTTTGGCCCAAGTGGCGCTGCGCCCCGCCGGGACGGGCGGTGGCTCGATCATGGAGCAGTGGGTCCGGCACGTGCTGTGCCAGGCACCCGCCGCGACCATGGCCGACCACACCCACCAAGCGATGCCCGGGATGCCGCCCATGCCCGACACCATGGCCATGGGCACCGGACAGAGCGGCACGACATCGTTGGGGATGCTCTCCGCGCATCTGCTCGCCGCCGTGCTGTGCGGCCTCTGGCTCGCGTTCGGAGAGCGGGCCGCCTTCCAGTGCCTGCGGGCCTGTGCCGGCTGGGTCGTCGCCCCCCTGCGACTGCCCGGCGCCCTGCCGGTACCTTCCGTCCTGCCGCGGGTACGAGCCGATTCCGCGCGCACCGTCCGCGGATCGCGGCAGCTGCTGCTCGCCGACGCCATCACCACACGAGGTCCGCCCACGGGAACCGCTGTCCTCTGACAGCCCGATTCCCGTGACCACGACGGTTCTCACCGGCGCGGCCACGGTGCCCGGCCCTGCCTGAACGGGGCCGTACCAGTGGGCCGGAGCCGCCTGCGAGCGGTGTCCGGACCGACCCGGATTCCGAAGAAGGACACCAGGCGATGACGCATGCCCTGCCCCGAACCGACCTGAGATACAGCGACGTACGAACCCCTGGCCTCCCGACCACGAACGAGGCGACCATCACGGACTGGGCCCTCGCCGCGGGTGAAGGTGACGCCGACGCCGTGGAACGGTTCGTCGGCGCCCTGCACCGCGACATCTGGCGGTACCTGGCGTACCTGAGCGGCGACCCGCAATCCGCCGACGACCTGACCCAGGAGACCTTCTTGAGAGCGCTGGGCAGCCTGCCTCGGTTCGAGGGCCGTTCATCGGCCCGCACCTGGCTGCTGTCGATCGCCCGGCGGTCCTTCATCGACAGCCTCCGTCACGCAGCCGTGCGGCCGGTCGTCTCCGACACCGTCGACTGGTGCGTCGCGGCGGAGAAGACCAGACCTCAGGGCATCCCCGGCTTCGAGGAAGGAATCGCGCTGACGGAGTTGCTGGCGTCCATCCCGGCGGAGCGGTACGACGCCTTCGTACTCACCCAACTGCTGGGCCTGCCCTACGAGGAAGCCGCGCGGGCCATCGGCTGCCCGGTGGGCACGGTCCGCTCCCGGGTGTCCCGCGCCCGTGGCCACCTGATCGGCATGCTCATCGACGCGGAGCGCGCGGCGGCCGGAGCGACGGACCCGGCCCACCGGCCGCCCACAGCGAACCTCACAGGCGCGGCGGCCTGATGCGCCGGACAGCGACGAGGACGAGTGCGCTTGCCTTTCCGCGTCACACTGCCGCTGGCCGAAAGTCGCTCTCGAACGTGAGGAGTTCCGCGTGACAGCCGAGATAGAGAACGCCTTCGCGGAAATCAGGAGAAGGTCCGGACCGGCCTCCATCGCGCGCGTGGAGCGGATGATGGAGACCGGGAACCAGCCACGCCATCCGCTGCAACGCGGCGCCAAATGGATAATGCCCGGCCTTTCGCAGAGGCCCTGGCACGATCCCTACGAATACGCCGAACTGGCGCCCGTCGTCGAGACCCTGGAGTCCAGCCACCCATCGATCAAGGACGAGCTGAGCGAGGCGTGGGCAACCCGGCAGGGCGCCTTCTCGGACTACGAGCACTATCTGACCCGGCAGAAGGACTGGCAGGCACTGTATCTGTTCCGGCGGGGAAGGCTGGTCGATGAATCGGCCTCCCTCGCGCCTACCGCTTTCCGGGTCATCGAGGAGATGGCGGTCGAACCGGAGAAGATCTGCCCGCTCCTCGAATGCCATTTCTCAACCCTGTTGCCCGGAGCGGCCATTGATCCGCACTGCGACCTGTGGAACTTCAGCATCAATCTCCATCTCGCCGTCGACATCCCTGACGGCTGCGGCATCACGGTCGCCGGTGAGCATCGTTCCTGGCAGGAGGGCAAGTGCCTGCTTTTCGACTACTCCTTCGAGCACGAGGCGTACAACTCGGGGACCCGTCCGCGCACCTGCCTGCTCGTCGATCTCTGGCATCCGGACACCACGCTTCCTGAACGCGAGGCGCTGGTCGTTCTGTTCACCGAGATCCGGCGGCTGATGGGCGACGACTGAACACCCGATACCCGACCCCCGACACCCGTCACCTTCGCATGGCCCGTTCCGGCTGCTCACGTCCGGAGCGGGCCATCGCCATATACGGAGCAGGGGTATATTGATTCCCCGCTCCTGATCTGCGGCCGCACACTTTCACGCTGTCCGGGAACTGGATGTGTTTTCCGGGCGACTTCCTCTGGATAGGCTACGGTGGGCGAGTTGGAGCGAAGCTCCCCGGATTCCTTCCGGCCGGCCGTCACTTGGCCGTGAGACCAGAATTCTCAAGCCGGAACAGGCCAGTTTGACAGCGCATCAAGAGGCGCTCCATGGCTGAAAATAAACTCTCTCCCGGGCCTTGCTGACACGTTCTTCAACGGCGTTCTTCACGACCGTTGGAACTCCCAGCGCCCTCCTCTCCGAATGCAGGATGACGAACAGGATTCAAGACCATTTTGAGACGGTCCTGATTCGAGCCTTGAGCGCTTGTCCGGCGGGGGAGTGTGAACCACCATCCGATGAGCCACCAGGGCCCCGGCCAGGGGTATCCGCCTGGTCCGCGATTCCGCCGAGTACCGGGAGGGCCGTCGCAGGATGTCCATAACGAAGCCGCCCGACGCCGTGACCGGCGCCCGCCTGGGGGCACCTCTTCTGGCGCTCGCCGCCGCGCAGTTGGTCATCGCACTCGACTTCAGCATCGTGTACGTGGCGCTTCCCGGTATCCGGAGCGCACTGGGCTTCTCCGCGCAGGATCTCCAATGGGTCGTCAGCGCGTACGTGGTGGCCACCGGCGGCCTGCTTCTGCTGGGCGGTCGCGCCACCGACCTGTTGGGCCGCCGTCGGATGTTCGTCCTGGCCGCACTCCTCTACGCGGCCTCGTCCCTGGTCGGTGGTCTGTCCGAGTCCGCCGGAACCCTCGTGGCGGTGCGCGCCGTCCAGGGCCTGGGCGGGGCCCTGCTCTTTCCCGCGACGCTCTCACTGATCAACACGGTCTATGCCGAGGGGCCGGCCCGTAACCGCGCGCTCGCGGTGTGGGGGGCGGCCGGCGCGGGAGGGCTCTGCTTCGGATCGCTGCTCGGCGGGGCGCTTGTGCAGTTGTTCGGCTGGCAGGCGGTGTTCTTCGTCAACGTTCCACTGGCCGGTGCCATCGCCCTGGCGGGGCATCTGCTCTTCCCCGCGGACACCCGGCGCCCTGCGCGGGGCGGGTTCGACATCCTGGGAGCCCTGACAGCCACAGCCGGAATCACCCTTCTCGTATTCGTCCTCGTACGGGCTCCCGAGACGGGCTGGAGGACGCGCGAGACCGCCCTTCTGGCGCTGACCGCTCTGGCCCTGACCGCGATCTTCGTGGTGGTGGAGTCACGGTCCCGGGCCCCGCTCGTCCCGCCCCGTCTGTTCGCCCGTCGCGGGCTCGTCGGGGCGATGGCCCTGACCGCGCTCTACGGCGCGACCTTCAGCTCGACGCCGTACTTCCTCACGCTGTACTTCCAGACGCTGCACCGATACACCGCCTTCGGCACAGGTCTCGCCTTCCTGGTGCCCGCCGTGATCGTGGCCATCGGCGCGCGGCTGGGCGCCAAGGCGGTGTCGCGCTTCGGACTGCACCGCACACTGCTGGGCGGAATGCTGGCGGGTGCGGCGGGTGCCCTCACCCTGGGTCCTGCCCTGGCCGACTCGGGTTCGTATCCACCACTGCTGCCGGGGCTTCTCCTGCTGAGCCTGGGCCAGGGCATCGGATGGACCGCCATGTGGATCGCCGCCGCCGCCGGCGTCGCCCCGGACGACCAGGGAATCGCCTCCGGCCTCGCCTCCACGACGCTTCAGGTCGGCGGCGCGCTGGGCCTGGCGATCCTGGTCGCGTCGGCCAACTCCATCACGGGTTCAGCGGGTGCCGGGCCGCTCGACGGAATCCGTACCGCCGTGCACCTGATCGCGGCAGGGCTCTGCTGCGGGGCGCTGATGGTCCTCGCCCAGCGGCGGACACACATTCCACCGACCGGGCCGGCCAGGTGAGCGCCGGTCCCCGCCCGTGAACTCTTCGCCCATCACTCACCCCTTCAGCACACCGAGGAGGACCACTGTGTACGGACGCCGTGCCGGAACTCCGGCCGTCGCCCCCGTCCTGACCGGACTCGCCGGCTGGCTCCCCTCCGCCGTGGTCACGAACGACGACCTCGCCGCGAGGTTCGCCACCACCGACGCGTGGATTCGCTCCCGCACCGGCATCGCCCGGCGACATGTCGCGAAGCCCGGCGAGGCGACCTCCGATCTCGCGGTGGAGGCGGGACGCCGTGCCCTGGTCTCCGCCGGCACGGGCAGCGCGGACACGGTCATCGTCGCCACGACCACCCCGGACCGCTCCTGCCCGGCGACGGCTCCCGTCGTCGCCGGTCGACTGGGACTCGTCGAGGCGGCGGCGTTCGACGTCGGCGCTGTCTGCACCGGGTTCGTGTACGGACTGGCCACCGCCGCGGGGCTCATCGCGGCCGGAGTCGCGGAACGTGTCCTGCTCATCGGGGCCGACACCTATTCGACGATCGTGGACCCCCAGGACCGGACCAACGCGGTGATCTTCGGGGACGGTGCCGGTGCCGTCGTCCTGCGTGCGGGAGATCCCGACGAACCCGGCGCGGTCGGCCACTTCGACCTGGGGAGCGACGGCACACAGGAGGAGCTGATCATGGTCGCGGCCGGGGGCTCACGGCAGCCGTACACGACCGAAACGTCGCGCCAGGACCTTCGCTTCTCCATGCGTGGCAAGGAGGTCTACCGCGAGGCCGTCAGCCACCTGACCGCCTCGGCGCGCGACACCCTCCGGCACGCCGGCCTCAAGGCCGACGAGATCGACCACTTCGTGCCTCATCAGGCGAACCTGCGCATCCTCCGCTCGGTGTCCGAAGAACTCGGGCTCCCGCCGGAACGGCTGCGGAGCAACATCGAGTCCGTCGGGAACACCGGAGCCGCCTCCGTTCCCCTGGCGCTCGCCGACGCGGCCGCCCGCCGCATCGTCCAGCCGGGTGAACGTGTCCTCCTCAGCGCCTTCGGCGGGGGCCTCACCTGGGGATCCTGCCTGGTCGACTGGCCCGAACTCCCGCCCACACCACACCCGTACGAAGGAGGAGAAGAACCCACTCCATGAGTACCACCTACGACCAGTTGGTCGCGATCATCGCGAGACTGCACGACGCCCCGCACGACCGGATCCATCCCGGCGCGACCTTCGCCGAACTGGATGTCGACTCCCTGACGCTGGTCGAGATCAGCATGCGGGTCGAACGTGACCTCGGAGTGACGGTGGAGGACAGCGAACTCCGCCCGGACCTCACCCTCGACGCCACCGCGAAGCTGATCGACACGAAAAGGGACCAGTAAGTCACCGCACCGTCGATATGAACCACGAAGGGCAACGACGATGAAGATCTCGGCACACTCGGACGGCGCTTTCGGGGTCACGGTCGAGGGGTTCGACCACGACACCGCCCGGTCCGCGGACATCGACACCCTCAAAGAAGCGGTCTACCGCCACAAGATGGTGGTCCTCAAGGGACAGGAACTCTCCCCGCCACGGTTCCTGGAACTCGGCAGACGGCTCGGCCGTCCGGAGAAGTACTACGAACCGATGTACCGGCACCCGGAGATCGAGGAGATATTCGTGTCCTCCAACGTCCCCGAGGACGGAAAGCAGATCGGGGTGCCGAAGACCGGGAAATTCTGGCACGCCGACTATCAGTTCATGCCGGATCCTTTCGGTATCACGCTGATCTACCCGCAGGTGATACCGGAGAAGAACCGGGGCACGTACTTCATCGACATGGGAAAGGCGTACGAGAGACTTCCCGGGCACCTCAAGTCCGCGGTTCGGAACACGTACTGCCGGCACACCGTGCGCAAGTACTTCAAGATCCGTCCGCACGACGTGTACCGCCCCCTCTCCGAAATCATCGACGAGGTCGAACGGAAGACACCTCCTGTCGTCCGCCCGACCACGTTCACCCACCCCATGACCGGCGAAACCGTCCTGTACCTCAGTGAGGGGTTCACCGTCGGGATCGAGGACGAGGACGGGAAACCGGTCGAGGGGGATCTGCTGCACCAGCTCTTCGAAGCCACCGGCCAGCTCGACGACACCTTCGGCCACCAGAACATCCACCTCCAGAGCTTCGAACAGGGGGACCTGCTCATCTGGGACAACCGCAGTCTCGTTCACCGGGCCCGCCACACCGTCACCCCCGAGCCGACGGTGTCCTACCGGGTCACGGTGCACGACGAGCGGAAGCTGTACGAGACGACGGCCGCGGCATGACGAGCGTTCCGTCCGCCCTTCGGACCGCACGGCCGGCGCGGTCGTACGAGACGGACCACGCCCTGCTCGCGCGAGTCCTGCTGCCCTACAAGGAGAACTGCGCGTACGTCCGTTCCGCCGAAGTCACCACGGAGTCCGGACGCGTGGCGGCACACTGCGAATTCGCGATACCGGAATCCTGCTACATCAAGGACACCGGGCACCTGAACTCCGTTGAAGTCAACATCTGTTACAACCAGATGATGTATTACCTCGTGGCGAAGTCCGTCCAGGAAAGGCTCCTTGAACCATTCTCCTCCTGGACGCTGGAGGACTACTGGAAGCGCCAGCTGCCGGACATTCTCATCGCCCGCTTCTCCAGCAACTTCCGCAGGCCCGTCAACCCGCGTTCCTTCTCGGGTGAGATGGAGTTCACAGCCGTGTCGCCGAGGCGGCCGGCGGGCGGCAGCCCCCTGCTGGTGGCGGAGACCGCCTTTCGGTACCGGGACGGCGACGGGGGCCGATGCGACGGCGAGGCCGTCCTCGCGTTCGTCAATCTTCCCTAGTTTTCGCCGCATTCGGCGACGCACCGCAACATACCAAGAACAGAGGGAGCGGATTCACGTCATGACACTCGTGGATACAGCGCGTTTCCACGCCGAGCACCGTCCCGACGCACTCGCGATCCTCTGCGAAGGACGCGGCGTCACCTACGGACAACTGGACCTCGAAAGCGACCGCGTCGCGCGCGCCCTTGACGGCGCCGGGCTCCGGCCCGGCGCCAGGGTCGCTTACCTGGGCAAGGAATCCGAGCGCTACTACGAGATCCTCTTCGGCTGCGCCAAGAGCGGCACCGTCCTGGTCCCCGTCAACTGGCGCCTCACCGCTCCCGAGATCAGCCACATCCTCCAGGACTCCGCCAGTGAACTGCTCTTCCTGGAAGACGAGTTCACCCCGGTCGCCGAACGCCTCGGCACCCCGCCGCCCAAGACGGTCGTCCGCCTCGGGAACGCCGGCGCGGGAGACCCCTTCGAGCTCTGGGAGACGGGGCGGCCCGCTGCGGAGCGGACACCGGCCCCGCCGATCGGCCCTGACACGCCGGTCGCCCAGCTCTACACGAGCGGGACCACGGGGCTGCCGAAGGGGGTCGTGCTCGCCCACCGCAGCTTCTCCGCGATCCGCGACGCGATGGCGGACGCCGGGCTGGACTGGATCGACTGGCGGCCCGGTGACATCGCGCTGGTCGGCATCCCCGGCTTCCACGTCGGCGGCCTCTGGTGGGCGGCACAGAACTTCCACGCCGGGACGACCGTCGTGGTGATGCGCGCCTTCGCCGCCCGGGACGCCGCGGCTCTCATCCGGGATCTGGGTGTGACCACCGCCTGCGTCGTCCCCGCCATGCTTCGGCTGCTGCTGGCCGAACCGGGCGTCACCCCGGGCGACTTCTCGACTCTGCGAAAGATCGTGTACGGCGGCTCACCCATCTCCGAGGCCCTTCTGGAGGAGAGCCTGGCCATGTTCGGCTGCCAGTTCGCGCAGATCTACGGCCTCACGGAGACCGGGAACACCGCCGTGTGTCTGCCGCCGGCCGACCACATCCCCGGGCATCCCCGCATGCGGGCCGCGGGCCGCCCGTACCCCGGTGTCCGAGGCAAGGTCGTCGACGAGCGGGGGCGAGAACTGCCCGCGGGCACGGTGGGCGAGATCTGTCTGGCCACCCCGGCGCGGATGGTGGAGTACTGGGGACTGCCGGAGCAGACCGGCGAGACCCTGATCGACGGCTGGATCCACACGGGTGACGCCGGCTACATCGACACCGACGGCTATGTCTTCATCCGTGACCGCATCAAGGACGCGGTCATCGTCGCGGGCGAGAACGCCTACCCCGCGGAGATCGAGAACGCCCTCGAACACCACCCCGGGGTGGCCGAGGCCGTCGTCGTCGGCGCTCCCGACGAACGCTGGGGCGAAAGCGTCCACGCCTTCATCGTCGCCGCCCCCGGGCAGCAACCCGCGTTCGGGGAGCTTCATCGCTTCCTCATGGACCGGCTCGCGAGCTTCAAGCTGCCCGCCCGGTACGAGTTCATCGATCAGGTACCGCGCAATCCCAGCGGCAAGATCCTGCGCCGCGCACTCCGGGACCGCTTCTGGGGCGACTCCGAGCGCAAGGTCAACTGACCTCGCCCGGCGCCCCGTTGTCGCCCCCTTGCCGACCCGTTGTCGACCCGGCACCGCGTATGTGTCACGCACCCCCGCGAGGAGATTCCTGTGCCCGAACCACTGACTCCCGCCTCGTTCCGTACCGATCTGGCCGAGTTCCTGCACCTCAGCCCGGCGGACGTGGACCTGGACGAGAACCCCCTCCAGGCAGGCCTGGACTCGCTGCGTATCGTCACGCTCGCGGAACGATGGCGGGCCGCCGGCGCCGACATCGGTTTCGTGGAGCTCGCCGAGCGCACCTCCTTCGCCCAGTGGTGGCAACTGCTCTCCGAACGGCTGGCGGGAGCTCCCCGTGCGGACGCCTGACACACGCGTGGACGACGCCCGCTTGCTGGCGGCGCAGGAAGGCATCTGGACCGGCCACCACCTCGACCTCGACAGCCCGGCCTACAACACCGCCGAGTACGTCGAGATCCACGGACCGGTCGACACCGGGGTCTTCGGCGAGGCACTGCGCCGGGTCGTCTCCGAGACCCAGGCCCTCAACGTCCGATTCGACACGGTGGACGGACAGCCCCGCCAGATCACCCGGTCCGTCGCGGGCTGGCGACCGCACATCGCTGATCTGACGGACCGGAGCAGCCCGTCGGAGGCAGCCCTGGCGTGGATGCGGCGGGACCTGGCCCGGCCGGTCGACCTGCGCCGCGATCTCGTATTCGGGCATGCCCTGTTCCATATCGGGCCGGATCATTTCCTCTGGTACCACCGGGTGCACCACATCGCGCTGGACGGGTTCGGACTCGCTCTGGTGGCCCGCCGTGTCGCGGCTGTCTACAGCGCACTGGCCGGTGGCGAACGGATCGGTGACAGCGGCTTCGGGACCCTCGCGTCCGTCCGGTCGGAGGAGCGCGCCTACCGCGAGTCCGAACGGTTCGCCCAGGACCGGGCCTACTGGACAGGGCGATTCGCGGACCGGCCTTCCGTGGCCGCTCTCGCCGAACGCCCCGCCCTGCCCGCCCGTACCTTCCTGCGGCGCGTCACCGATCTCGGAACCGAACAGTCGGCCGCGCTGCGGGCGGTGGCCCAGCGGTTGTCGGTCACCTGGTCCGACCTCGTCCTGTCGGTCACCGCCGCCTACCTCCGGCGGGCGACGGACGAGGACGAGATCGTGCTGAGCCTGCCTGTCATGGGCCGACTCGGCTCCGTCTCCCTGCGTGTCCCCTGCATGGTGCGCAACATCCTGCCGTTGCGCGTCACCGTGCGTGAAGAAGACAGCTTGCGGGACCTGGCGACCCGGGTCTCCGGCGAGCTGAGATCCGGTCTGCCCCACCAGCGCTACCGCTACGAGCAGATGCGACGCGACCTCCAACTCGTCGGCGGCGGACGGCGGTTGTCGGGGCTGGGCGTCAACATCATGCCCTTCGAGTACGACCTGCGGTTCGCCGGACACCGCAGCACCGTCCACAACCTGTCGGCGGGACCGGTCGACGACATGGCGATCAATGTGTACGACCGGGCCGAAGGCGCGGGACTGCGGATCGCCATGGACGCGAACCCCGAGCTGTACGCCGAAGCGGAACTGACACGGCATCAGCAGGGCTTTCTCTCGCTGCTGCGCACGGCGGTGGCGGAACCCGACAGCGCCCTGGGGGCGCCGGCACGCTCGCGTAGGGTTACGGTGCTGGACGGCGGCCCCCTGTCCGGCCCCGCGCGTCCGGTTCTGAAACGCATCGCGGACCACGCGGCGCGGCGCGGAGGCGCCCCCGCGGTCGAACATGACGGCTCACTCCTCACGTACGCCGAACTCTTCGGCTCCGCGCGGAGACTCGCGCGACGTCTCACCGCGCGGGGTGCCGGTCCCGGCACCGTCGTCGCCGTCGCGCTCCCACGCGGGATCGACCTGGTCTCCACCGTTCTCGGCGTTCTCCTCTGCGGCGCCGCCTACTGCCCGCTGGACCCGCGGGCGCCGGCGTCCCGCACCGAGGCGATGCTGGCCGATACCGAGCCGTCGGTCACCGTGACCACCGGCGCACACGCCATGGCCGTCCCCCATGGCGAACTTCTGCTCCTCGACCGGGACGAGGACCCCCGACCGACCATCGCGGACGAACCGGCAGGACCCGCTCCCTTCGCGGGCAGCCCGGGGCCGGAGGCTCTCGCGTACGTGATGTACACGTCCGGTTCCACCGGCCGGCCGAAGGGCGTCGACATCAGCCACGGTGCCCTGGCGCACTTCGTCGCCGGCGCCTCGGACCGCTACGGCTTGCGGTCCGAGGACCGCGTTCTTCAGTTCGCGCCACCGCACTTCGACACCAGTGTGGAGGAAATCTTCCTCACGCTCTGTGCCGGAGCCACGCTGGTGGTCCGCACGGACGACATGACCGAGTCCGTCCCCCGTCTCATGGACGCCTGCGCGACGCTCCGGATCAGCTTCCTTGACCTGCCCACGGCCTACTGGCACGAACTCGCCCATGCCCTCTCGACCGGCTCCACGGTGCTTCCCGACGCGATACACACGGTGGTGATCGGCGGTGAGGCGGCACTGCCCGAACGCGTCGACCGCTGGCGCCGGACCGTCCGACCGTCGGTCCGACTGCTCAACACCTATGGCCCGACCGAAGCCACGGTTGTCGCCACAGTGGCCGAACTGCACGACGAGGCACTCCCCGCACTCCCTCCCGGTGACGTCCCGATCGGTGTTCCACTGCCCGGTACCCGCGCCGCCGTCGTCGGCGACGAGCTCTACCTGCTCGGCGACGCTCTCGCACTCGGCTATCACGGCCGGCGGACCCCGGACGGAGAACGATTCGCCCCACTCGGTCAACTGACCGGCGCGCCGCGCGCCTACCGCACCGGCGACCTCGTCCGGCTCGGCGACGACGGACAACTGCGGTTCACCGGCCGGGCCGACGGCGAGTTCAAGATCAGCGGACACCGTGTGCACCCCGCCGAGATCGAGACGGCGCTGCTCGGCGACCCGCGCGTGAGGGAGGCGGCGGTCGTCGGAAACGTCCTGCCGGACGGGACCCGCCGCCTCGCCGCGTACGTCGTCGCGGAACCCGGCGGCCGGGCGGAGAGCCACGACCGGTCAGCGGCGAGGATCAGAGAACGGCTGAGAGCGACCCTCCCGGCGGCGGTGATCCCCGCCCTCATCGAGTTCGTCGCCCGGCTGCCCCGCACCAGCTCAGGAAAGATCGACAGGAACGCGCTGGGCGCGGAGGCCCGCGAGAAGAGGGCGACCGTCCCGCCGAAGTCCGGCAGCCACCTCGAACAAGCCATCCGGACAGCGTGGGGAACGACGCTCGGGACGGACGCCGTCTCGCCCCATGACGACTTCTTCGACCTCGGTGGGCAGTCACTTCAGGCGATCCAGGTCGCCAACCGGCTCGGCATCGAGCTGGCCAGGGAGATACGCGTCGCGTGGCTCTTCGAGTACCCGACCGCGGCGGAACTGGCGGCCTTCCTGACGCGGCGCCAACAGGCCCCCGCCGCAGGGCCGTTCGCCGCCTTGTCATCCTCCGCCTCGTCGCTGTCCGCCTTGTCGTCCGCCGCCTCGCCGCTGTCCGAGACCGCACGCGACGACGCCGTACTCGATCAGGACATCCGGCCGCGGGCAACCACCCCCGGCGCGCCGTCCTCCCCACGGCGGATACTGCTCACCGGTGCCACCGGCTTCGTCGGCGCGCACCTCCTGGCCGAACTGCTCGCACGTACCGACGCCGAGATCATCTGTCCCGTACGCGCACCGAGCCCTCGCCGGGGATCGGCCCGCATCCTCCAAGCCCTACGCGAGCTGCGGATCGCCCCGCCCGGGGACCGGGCCCGGATCACCGCGATCCCCGCCGATCTCGCCCGCCCTCGACTCGGCCTGGGAAGCGCCGGGTTCGCGAGCCTCACCGACCGTTGTGACGCGATCTTCCACAACGCCGCGACAGTCAGCGTTATGCGCGAATACACCAGTCTGCGCGGGGTCAATGTCGAGTCCACCCGGCAACTGCTGCGTATGGCCGCCGAGAGAGGGACGCCCTTCCACCTCATATCGACGCTGTCGACCGCGCCGCCCCGGAGTTCGGCGTCCGAAGTGCCCGAAGAGTTCTTTGCGCCGCACAACGGACTCGCCTACGGATACCAGCAGTCGAAATGGGTCGCCGAACGCCTGGCGGAACAGGCAGCGGAACGAGGGCTGCCCGTCTCCGTACACCGCCTCGGCCGGGTCACCGGAGCACCGGAAACCGGCGTGGTGAACGAACGGGACTTCCTCTGGAGTGTGTTGAGAGCCGGCATTCCCGCCGGGATGCTGCCCGACCTGTTCGAGAGCGAGATCTGGACCCCGGCGGACTATGTGGCGAAGGCCGTCGTCGCGATCTCCCTGGGCACGCCGGCACCGGGCGGCGAGGTCTACCACCACGCCCCGGCTCCGGCTCAGGTGCGGCTCTCCGACGTGTACGCGTGGGTCGGGGAGTTCGGCTACGACGTCAAGCGGATGCCGCTGGTCCAATGGCGCGCTCAACTTCCCCGGGCGGCCGACGTGGCGGCGACGACTCTCGCCTTCTTCGACTCCTGGGGGACCACGGGCGACCAGGAACCGGAACTCGCAATGGGCGCGATCCGCTCGGACAACGCGAACAGGAAACTGCGGGGCACCGGCATCATCTGCCCGCCGATCAGCCAGGACCTCATGTTCCGCTATCTCGCCCGCTGTGTGACCACAGGAGCCCTGCCCGCGCCGCGAGGGGGCGGTGGTCCGCCGGCCTCCCGCGACGAGCAGGGCGACTGAGGGAACTGGGGCGGCTTCCGCCCCGACTACTCGGACAGAAAATCTGACCAAGCAGCACCAAGGAGCCAGTATGTCCAGGAAACGGCCGGTCGCCATCGCGGTCACCGCGCTCTGTCTGCTCGCGGCCGGATGTGCCGACTCCTCGACGGAGACGGCGGGCGACAGGTTGCCCAAGTCCGGGTCGGGGGCGGGGCCGGGGTCAGGGGCCGGGTCGGGCTATCCGGTGACCGTCGAGAACTGCGGTGAGAAGCAGACCTTCACGAAGGCGCCCGAGCGTGTTGTCGTCATGAACGGCGCGTCCGTCGCCGAGGTCTCCTCGCTCCTCGCCCTCGGCCTCGGCGACCGGATCGTCGCCAACCAGCAGTCGTACGGGAGGTCCGAGGTCAAGGGGCGGGCCGAGGCCATCAAGGCCCTGCCGACAGGCGACGTCAAGCCGAACGAGGCCTACGACATCCCCCGCGAGGCGATGCTCGGGCTGCGCCCCGATCTGGTCCTGTCCATCACCTCGTACGGGTTCGACGCGAAGAACGGGTTCGCCACCCGCGACGACCTCAGCTCGGTGAGCGCGAACAGCTATATCTCGCCCCAGGGTTGCGCCGACGACCCCTCCAGGATGAGCGTCGCCGACAGCCACACACTGCTGCGCGACCTCGGCAGGATCTTCGGCGTGAGCGACCGGGCGGAGAAGCTGATCGCCGAGTCCCAGAAACACATCGACACGATCTCCGCCAAGGTCGATGGCGAGAAGAAGCCGAACGTCATGGTGCTCTTCTCGAACATGGTCATGGGCGGGAACGACTTCAGCTCGATCGTCGCCAACGGCATCATCAACGACATCCTCACCAAGGCCGGCGGCTCCAACGCCTTCGCGAACTCCTCCAGGAACACCTTCGCCGACCTGAGCAAGGAGAAGGTGGCCGCCACCTCCGTCGACGCGCTCGTCGTCGTGAGCTACAACGACCCCGATCCCGAGGCGTACGCCGAGAAACTGCTCAAGGAGTTCCCCCAGTGGCCGGCCGCCAAGAACAGCACGTACACCGTCCTGTCGGACTCGATCTACCTCGGGCCGAGCAACGACGTGGCGGTCGACAAGCTGGCAAGGACACTTCACCCCGGCGCGTTCTGAACCGGCTTCCCCTGCCGCTGCTCCTGACGGTGCTCCTGGCCCTGCTCGTCCTGGTGATGGTGGTGGGCGTCAGCATCGGGGCGGTCACCATCCCGGTCGGAGAGGTGTGGCGCATCATCCTCCGCCACCTGACGGGTGGCGGTGCGACGGGCGATCCCGCCACGGACCAGATCGTGTGGAACTTCCGCACGCCCCGCGTCGTTCTGGCCGCGCTGGTCGGCACCGGGCTCGCGATCGCCGGCGTGATCCTCCAGGCGGTGGTGGCCAATCCGCTCGCCGACCCCACCGTCCTGGGTTTCTCCTACGGAGCGTCACTCGGCGCCGTCATCGCCATCACCGCGGCCGGCGGCGCGACACTGGGCGGGCTCGGCGTCTCCTCCGCGGCCTTCGCCGGCGCGCTGGCCGCCGGGGCACTGGTCTTCGTCCTGGGGCAGAAGAGAGGACGCATGGCACCAACCCGGCTGGTGCTGTCGGGAGTCGCCGTCGGATACCTCTTTCTCGCGGCCACGAGTTTCCTTCAACTGCGGGCGACGCCGACCGAGTTGCGCACCGTCATGTTCTGGATGCTCGGAAGCGTCTCGGGAGCCAGATGGGATCAACTGCCCGTGGTCGCCACAGTCGTCCTCGCCAGCGCCCTCGTGCTTTCGCTGTTCGGCCGCCTGCTCAACGCCCTGCTGGCCGGGGACGAGTCAGCGACAGCGCTCGGCGTCGACGTCCACCGGCTGCGGGGCATCCTGCTGGTGATGTCCGCCCTGGTCACGGGCACGGTGATCGCCGTCGCGGGAGGGATCGGCTTCGTCGGCCTGATGATCCCTCACCTCGTACGGCTCGCCACCGGAGCCGACCACCGCAGACTGCTTCCCCTGACCGCGGTGGTCGGCGCCATATACCTGGTCCTCGTCGACCTGCTGTCCCGCACGCTCAACCGCCCCAACGAACTTCCGCTGGGCATCCTCACCGCCCTGCTGGGCGCTCCGTTCTTCCTGTGGCTGCTGCGCCGCAACAAAGGACTGGACACCGTATGAGACTCACCGTCGAACAGCTCCACATCACCCTCGACCGGCAGCTGATCCTGCGTGATGTGGCCCTGGAGGTGCCCCCCGGCGCCGTCGTCGGCCTCGTCGGCCCGAACGGCAGCGGCAAGTCCACGCTCCTGCGCGCCGTCTACCGCTCCCTGCGCCCCAGGACGGGCGTTGTCCGCGTCGGCGGCGACGACGTCTGGACGCTCTCCTCCCGGGACGCCGCACGCCGGACCGCCGCCGTACTGCAGGACGGCGGCAGCGTGTCGGGACTGAGCGTCACCGAGATCGTCACCCTCGGCCGCACCCCCCATCACGGCCTCCTCGGCCGGGACAGCGCCGACGACCACCGGGCTGTGGACGACTCCCTCCGGAAATGCGGCGCGGAGGCCCTCGCCGACCGTGACTTCGCCTCCCTGTCCGGCGGCGAACGCCAACGCGTCCTCCTCGCCCGCGCCCTGGCCCAACGCCCCGACGTCCTGGTTCTCGACGAACTCACCAACCACCTGGACATCCGGGCCCGCTTCGAACTCCTCGACCTGATCCGCTCCACGGGAACCACAACGCTCGCGGTCCTGCACGACCTGGACCTCGCGGCCCGGCTCTGCGACCGGATCATCGTGCTCGACGAGGGATCCGTGGTGGCGGCGGGGAAGGTCCTCGACGTCCTGACCTCCGAAATCCTGGCCACCGTCTTCGGCGTGTCCGCCGACGCGGCCCGTCACCCGGACGGAGTGGTACGCATCACTTACGCGGCCGACCCACTCAACACGAAGCGTCCCACGCGAACGCCGGCCCGATAACCACGTCTCTTCCGAGCCGCGCTCAGGACAAACCAACGAGGGCCGCTGCCCCGGCTAACGGGGTGGCGGCCCTCACGGTCGACTCCGGCCTTGTCCTCGCGGTACGGCTCCAGAAGGTCACGTAGTGCGGACCGTACGAGCGGCACGCTCTCTTCGGTCAGGTCGATGTGTCCGGTCACGGCCAGCGTCGTCACGCCGTACTCCTCAGCTCGACAGCAGGTCGCGGATACTATCCCGCGGCTCACATACTGACCGCGACGCCTGGTGGCCCACGGAGTACGGGTAGAGCTGCCCGAGCTGCGCACGGACCCGGTCGGACTGGGTGAGCCTTGCGGCGGCGACCGCGCGGTGGGTCTCCTCCGTGCCGCCGCCGACGTCACCGAGGAGGAAACGGCACTCGGCGAGGCCGATCCGGTCGAGCGCATGGGAGCGGCCTGCTTCCGAACCGCGCGAAGAGAGCACCGCACGGATCTCTCCGGCCTCCCGTTCCGGGTGCTGCCCGGGATCCAGCCAGCGGTGACGGACGCGTCAGCCCGCGACTGCCTTCACCGCGTCCAGCGCCGCAGGCCACGGATACGGCTTCTTCTCGCCGGGCTGGTGAGGTTCGAACCCTCCGGGGCCGTACAACACTCGTACCCCGGCGCCGCGGAGTGTCTCCAGCGACCGGTGGAACGCGGGGTGCTGTACATACGCCGCGTTGACGCACGGCATCGTCACCAGCGGAATACCTTTCCCGATACCCTCGGCGACCACTCCGACGACAAAACTCGACGTGATGCCCAGCGCCCACGAGTTGATCGTGTTGAACGTGGCCGGCGCGACGAGGATCGCATCCGCCTTCGGCCAGACGTCCGGCTGCCCCGGCAGCTTGTACTCGGACCGGACCGGGCCGCCCGTCCGCTCCTCCAGCGCGGGCAACTGATCACCGAGCCAACGGGCGGCCGTCGGTGTCAACCCGAGACGCACATCCCAACCGCGCTCCTGCGCGTTAGTCACCACGTGTGCGATGTCGAACACCGGGGGCGCCGCGCTGCCGAACAAGTACAAGGTCCTCGTCATGCCGTCCAGTCGACCACATGCGAAAGCCGGGAACCGGTCGGCTCAGGGGCCAGCGCGAGTACCGTTTCAGATGACGAGTCAGAACGGAGACCCGTATGCGCAAGGACGAGCACACAGGCACCCGCATCGCCGACCAGAGGAAACTCGCCGGGCTGACACAACGCGGCCTCGCCGGGCGCATTCCCTACTCATACAGCCTGCTCCATCAGGTCGAAGCGGGACACAAGAACGCAAGCCCAGACCTCGTGTCGGCCGTCCCCAGGGCACTTCGTATCGACGTCACCGCCCTGACAGGACAGCCCTACGTGACGGAACTCCAGCAGGACCGGCTCGCCGAACTCATTCGCCCCATCCGCGAATCCCTCGACCTCTACGACCTCGGCGACGACCCCGACCTCCGCCCTCGAAGCGTTCCGGAGTTGATCACCGCCACGGACGACCTCTGCCGACAGGTCCGCGCCACCCAGCTCAACAAGGCAGCCACCGCACTGCCCGCAGTCATCGCGGAACTCACAACCGTGGCGCACCGGAACCCCACCACGGAACTGTGGCGCTCCCTCGCGTCCACCTACCGCACCGCCCACGACATCACGGTCAAGCTCGGCTACTTCGACCTGTCGAGCATCGCCCTCGCCCGAATGGACTGGGCAGCGCAGCGCGCCTCCGATCCCCTTCTCGCCGCCGTGCGCCAGTACATGAGGGCCTTGGTCTACTTCCGCGAGGGCGAACACACCATCGGACTCAGGCTCATTGCGGCCGGCCAGAGTCTCATCAGGGACGCCGACGAGACCGTGGAGTCTCTTGCCGTGGCCGGGCAGCTTCATCTCGGAGCCACCGTGATCGCCGCACGGGCCCAGGACAAGGCGACGGTCAAGACGCACTTGGCGGAAGCCCGGCAGCTGGCTGGCCACACGGGCGAGGCGGGTCATGTTCACTGGCTCAGCTTCGGCCCGACCAATGTGCAACTGCACGAAGTGTCGGCGGATGTAGAGCTGCGCCACTACGGCAAAGCGGTCACCGACGCGGGAGCTGTGACGATGCCGAATTCGTGGCCCCTGTCCCGCCGCGCTCACTTCTACGTCGACAAGGCACGCGCGGAAATGGAGATCGGGCGAACCGAGTCCGCGCTGGAAGACCTGGTGACGGCGCGGAAAATGGCCCCGCAGCAGACCCGCTATCACCCTGGCGCGCGCGAGACCATCAAGGGCCTGGTGCACAAGCGCCGCACAACCCCGGACACGTTGGACAGCATGGCCGCGTGGATCGGCCTCTGACAGGTGTCACGCCCGCCCCGGCAGGTGTCACCGAAGAGTGACACTTAGCCCCTTCCCCGCGCCCCACGCTGGTGACACCTCATCACCGACGAGCCGGGGAGCACGCCATGGACGAGACCACTTTCCGGCGACGCAGAGTACGTCCCCGCTCGACATCTCCACGATGACCAACACGGCAGCCGCCCTGCTCGACGACGTCGCCGAGCCTCCCGTCGGCGAAGCACTGGTCCTGCTCGCTCTCCAACTTCGCGGGCACCTCAACCTGCTCATCCCGGAGTTGGAACAGCGATGTGACGTAGCCACGCCACGGGATGTGGCATGCGCTCAAGCAGGAATAGGCGAAGCGCGACGTCGTCTGGCGTCCGACCCCAGCTCGCTCGGCCCGGTACGGCACGCAACACTCCTCGCCCGCTCCGTCATAGCGCTGTGCCACCACTTTCAGCGCCTGGCGATACCCGGATGAAGATCATGCCTTCCTACATCGGCGCCGAGGTCTGCAAGGTGCCGGGCTGAGGCCAGCAAAAAACCAACGGTACAACCCCTTTGCCCCGAACGGCCAACAGCGGAATTGAGCGACCGCGCGGCAGGCGACAGGGCGTCAGAAGCTTGCGAAGTCCCATGTCCCGGTCAGGGCTTGGCCTTCCACGACCTCAGAGGAATTCCTATGCATCCGACGCCTCTGGCACAGCGCGCTACCGCTCTCCTCTCTCGGTGTTTACCGGCCCGTCTCGACACGATCCCGGTGGGTGGCGGGACGGCGACTTGGAGGCGGCCGATGAGAAGTGTGCACGCTGCGATGTCGTTTGACGCCGATCCGAGGCGTGTGGAGGCCGCGCGTCGGGTGACGGCCGCCGTGCTGGGGAGGGCCGGCGTGAGGGATCGCGATGTGGTCGGGACGGTGCAGCTGCTGGTCAGCGAGATCGTCACCAACGCGATCGTCCACGGCGAAGCCAACTCGGTCTCTTTCCAGATCACTTGTGACCCCACTGGTGAGGTATTGATCGAGGTGGACGACCACTCGGCCGGTGCTCCGGAAGTACGGAAGGCGGATCCGGACGACGAAGGCGGACGCGGCATGCAACTCGTCTCCTTCTTCGCCCGTGACTGGGGTCGCAAAGGCACCCGCACCTGGTGCACATTCACCGCTGCGAGCGGCTGATGCACTCCACCTCCACGGCCCTCGCCGAGACCGGCCTGGTCCGCATCACCCCCGGTTGAGGGGTGGTCTCCACCCCTCAACTCCGAGGGTCTCGCCCGCATCGCCAGCTTGCTCCGTCAGGTGAAGTCGTTGGAGGCGATCGTGGACCACGTTGGTGACGTTCTGGGTGACCAAGATCCCTGCGAGAGCAAGTTCGGTGAGAGCGCCGAGCGCTTGTGCGGCGATCTCCTGCGACTCGTGGCTATCGCCAACGCCGCTGGGGGCGGGGACGCACAGGTGTTCAGTCTCCTTCAGCGCGCGCCGCGCTGCGCTCCGAGGCCCTGCTTGATGAAGGAGGTCACATGACGGCCACCACCGCTGGTCCCGGGGGCGCGCGCCGGCCCGCCCAACACCCAAAGCCCCCCAAAGGCCGCGTCCCGACTCCAACGATAGCCACGCGAAGGAAGAGCTTCCGTCAGGACAGCCAAGACCGAGGACCTACCGGGATACGGCGGGCGCCACCGGGTCTCGCCACGACCTGGACAGCACCGCAACTCCCATTTCCTTCTGAGCCTGTTGGCCCGAAACGCCGACCAGGCGCATTCGACGCCCGCTCACGTACTTCCCGGAGACGCCATGCGTACCACGATCGCTGACGCAGACACCGACAACACGACTCTGGTCCAGGAGACCACCGACGCTCTCCGCGCCGCATTCCGTCAGCACGGCCTTGCCGTTCCCGGTCTGTCTGCAGTCGGGGGCACGGTGGAGCTGGGCGAGGTCACTGTCGCCACCGCAGACCGGCTCGCCTGTCTCCTGGGTGCACCGGTGCAGAGGGTCGAGCGGAACCGGGAGGAATGGCCCGAGGCACGGCAGGTCATGCGCAGACTCGGTGCGGCCTTCACAGCAGCGACCGGCGGCGGCTTCCTCGATCTGTACTTCCACCACGACTGTGTCCGCTGCGACAGCGACGCCGCCCTGGCACTCAGCCGCATCAACGCGCAGGCCGCGCGAGGTCTCCTGGTCGCTCTCCGATCGGGAGCATGACCACCCCCGCACGGTGTGCCCCGCCGCTTCACGGCCAGTCCCAGCGGATCACCGGTGCGATTCCCGGCTGTGTATCTGAAGGAGGAACCTGTGTTAACTCCGCCTGTTTATCCGGACTTTGAGCACGCGTATCTCGATATGCTCGGTCATCTGGTGGATCGGTTCGAGTACCAGAACGCGCCACGTGGGAACGCCGCCCGTGAGCGCATCGGGCTCAGTTTTCAGATCGCCGATCCGCGTGCGCGTCTTCCGTATCTGGCCGAGCGGAAGGTCAACCCGGTCTGGCACTTCGCCGAGGCGCTCTGGTATCTCGCCGGTCGCAATGACGTGGAGATGCTGGCGTACTACGCGCCGCATGTGCGGCAGTTCTCGCGTGACGGGCGGAAAATGGGCGGCTCGGCGTACGGCTCGCGCATGTTCAACCCGCCTACGGTCGGCGGCACGTCACCGTTCGACCGGGTCCTGGAGCTGCTGCGTACGGAGCGGGACAGCAAGCGGGGCTTGCTGCCGATCTTCACCGCCGACGAGCTGACCGTGGCGGACAACCTGGACATGTCCTGCGTGGTCGCCCTGCACCTCCTGGTACGGGAGGGCCGGGTCCACATGGTCTGCTACATGCGGGCCAACGACTGCGACCGTGGGCTGCTGTCCGACTCGTTCTCCTTCACGATGATCCAGGAGTTCGCCGCCGTACAGCTCGGTCTCGAATTGGGCACCTACACCCATCACATCGGGTCGGCTCACGTCGGCGAGCGGGACGTCCGGCGCATCAGGCGAGTCCTGGCCGAGGCCGAACTCCGCGCGCCACAGGCGCGGTTCCCGTTCCCGAGGATGCCTGCCGACACGTCCTTCTCAACCATCTCCGACCTGCTCGTACACGAGGAGAGACTGCGCACCAACCAGGTCCGGTTGAAGCCGGGGGAGATCGCGGCGCTCGGCTTCGACCCGTACTGGCAGCAGGTGCTGCTGCTGTTCGAGGTGCACCGACAGATCCGCCACTGCCCGGAGGACCCGGTCGAGGAGAGCGTGCTGGACGCCCTCGATCCGGGACTTCGCTGGCTGGTGGCCCACCGCTGGCCCAAGCGCATGCCCGATACGGGAACGCAGTCATGACGACGCCCGGGAGGCCGTCGTGGAGCGGCGGTGTGGTCGATGGCGTCGACTGGGACCGGTGGACGGTGATTCTCTGCAAGCCGGACTGCGTGGCAACCGGTCTCACCGACCGGGTCCTTGGGCGGATCGCTGCCTGCGGTGTCACCGTCCTCGGCCGACTCGACCTGACCGCGAGGGCGTGGCAGGCCCACGTGCACTACTGGGATCTGCTGGTGGACGCCGACTGGTTCACCGGCCGCGACATTCCCACCGCGCTCGATGCCCTGTACGCGGACAAGCCGGTGACCGTCGCCCTCGCCCACGGCGATGCCGGTATCCACGGCAGAGTGCGGGACCTGCTCGGTCACTTCGACCCCACGCAGGCCGCCAAGGGCACCATCCGCAGGGACCTCGGCCACGACAGCCTGGAGGCGGCGCTCGCCGGCGGCCGGCTGGTGAACAACCTCGTGCACACCTCGGACGACCCCGACGCCGCGCGCCGGGACTTCGGCACCTGGTACGGCGCCCGCCGCCGCAGGCTGCTCACCCCACCGCCGCAGCACCCGCCGCACCAGCGTGCGGCAACCGAGCACCCGCTCCGCCACACCCCCGACCGGAGATCCGCATGAACACACCCGTTGCCCCGTTACGCCGCGCTCTGCCCATCCTGTCCTCGGACCAGATCGGCGGGCTCAAGCCGGAACTCGCCGATGTGATCGAGTACCGCAAGTCGGGGCTGTCCTTGAACTGGATCGTCGGCTGCCCGCTGGAATGCGGATACTGCGTCCGGCACCTCTTCGACAACTTCGACATGAAGGCCCCCCGCCGCCTCATGAGCGACGAGGAAGCCGTCACCCGCCTCGTCGGGCACCCGTACTTCCGCGCGCACAAGACGCCCGTCCAGCTCCTGAACCGGGCGACGGACCCCATGCTCCCCGTCGTCAAGCCGCACGTGTTCAGCGTGCTGCGGGCACTGGACGAGCGGGGCCTGACCAACCACGTACTGATCATCACCCGGTGGCGGGTGACGCCCGAGGACTGCGCCGTCCTCAACAGCTTCACCCACCTGCGCCTGACCGTCCTCGTCACGCACTCCAACATCGCCGACCCGGCGATCGAGCCCGTCGACTCGGCCATTGCCGCGCGCAGCCTGCGCACCCTGTACGAGCACGCCGAGCGCTACCGCACCGTCCTGTACTGGCGTCCGATCGTGCCCGGCCTCAACGACTCCGCCGCCGACATCGAACGGGCACGTGAACTGTCCCGGCACGCGCACGCGACCGTCTTCACCGGACTGTTCTTCCGCGACCAGATCGCCTCCTACTACCAGGAGCACGGACTGCCGATCCCCTACGACGAGACGGCGCGGCGGAAGATCATGCCCGAGGAGGCCGAGCAGCGGATCCTCGACGCCTTCCAACAGGACGGCACGTGGGGGGCGTTGTTCCGAAAGACGAGCTGCGGGGTCGCGTACGCGCACGGAGAGGCCGACTACAACGGCCACTTCGGCATCCGGGAACTGTGCGACATCTGCCCCGAAACCCAGATCGCACGGTGCCAAGCTGCGTGGGTCAAGCCTGATCCGGTCACCGTCACGGCCGAAGCCCAAGCACTGGGCGCAACCGGCGCGGTGGAGGTCAACGACCGTGCCATCGTCGTGGAGGGACTGGACGAGCCGCCGCGCTACTTCCTCCAGCACGGCTTCGGCTACCAGTGCCACGACCGCACCAAACCCCATCACCACCGCCGGCACGGCCGGGCCCCCATCGGCTGGACGGCGGAGAACGGACCCACCCCCACATGAACTTCTCCTCCTGGCCCCCGCTGCTCATGGTCGACGTCGAAGGCAACGGCGCCAACCCGCCCGACCTCGTCGAAGTCGCCGCACTTCCCGTACACGAGGGACAACCGGACACCAGCACAGCAGGGGCATGGCTGACCAAACCCCGGAACCCCGTCACCCCGTTCGCCGCCCGCGTCCACGGCCTGACCAACGAACGCCTGGAAAACGAGCCGGGCTGGAAGGAGATCGCCGACCAAGTCCACACACTCCTGGGCACCTCGTGGATCTGCGCCCACAACGCCCACGTCGACCACCGAGTGCTCACCGCACACCTCCCGACGTGGCAGCCGGCCGGAGTCCTCGACACCCTCCGCCTCGCCAAGGCCACCCACCCCGGCCTGCCCAAGTACACCCTCGACGCCCTGATCGAACACCTACGGCCGGACCTGACCGCCGCCCCCGCACACCGCCACCGCGCCACCTACGACGCCTACGCCACCGCCCAGCTCCTGATCACCATGGCCAACCACTACGACACCTGGGACCAGCTCGTCGCCGCGGCCGTACCGCCCGGCCTGCCCGGAGCCCCCGAACCAGACAAGGACCCCACCCTGTGGTGACCACCCCTCAGCCCCTCCGCATCGGCATCATGGGCACCCACTCCACCGGCAAGACCACCCTCCTCAAACGCATCGAGATGGAACTGCGCGCCCACGGAATCCCCGTAGCCCGCACCGGCCGACTCGGAAAGCGAGCCGCCCTAACCGGCCTGCCGAAGATGCAGCACCACACCGCCACCTCCACCGAGTGGATCATCACCCAAGGCATCGTCGACGAAATCGCCGCAACCCGCCCAGCCCCCGAACCCATCCAAGTCATCCTCGCCGACCGCGCACCCTTCGACGCCCTCGCCTACTTCCACGCCGCCCAACAATGGCGACACGAAACCCCCGACCCCCTGGAACAAGAACGCCTACACCTCCTCGCCTCAACCCAGACCCCGAAATACCACCTGCTCCTCGCCACAGTCCTCGACCCGGCACTACCCGTCGAGCACAAACACGACTACGACACCCGCTACCACACACTGGTCGACCACCACACCCACACCCTCCTCACCGAACACGCAATCCCATACCAGCGCGTCACCAGCGACCCCGACAGCCAAGCCCACGCCGCAGAACGGGCACTCCAGCTCTGCCTCAACCAGACCACACCATGAGCAGCACGCCGCAAGGGAGGCACCATCACCATCGCCAGCAAGACCATCTCCCGCTCGGACTCGGCACCATGCGCCTGGCTGGGCCCGGTACCTGGGGCGACTCCGGCGACCGCGACCAAGCCCTCAGCCTGCGTCGAGCCAGAGCTATGGATCATTCGTGGACGAGTTCCCTCTGGCCAGCTACAGCTTTGCGAACAGGCAGACAGGCAAGCGGCAGGCCCTCCCGAGTCGTGTGCCCAGGTCCGAACCCTGCCAGCGGCACTCGCCTAGAGGTGGCCTGCTGACCAGGATGAGTACCAGTAGAAGAGAGCGGGAAACAGTCTTGCTGAGTCCCGCTCTTTCTCGATCCTTTGAGCTGGTCGCGATAGATCTCCGCTACAGGTAGCCGCCGCCTCATCAAGTTCAAGAGGGCGCGTCGCCCAGCCATTCCAAGGGGAGCTGATAGGTATTCCTCAGCCGTGTGAAGTGATAGAACGTACCCTGCGGCTCCCGCCTAGCATTCAACAGGATCTGTGTTTCTAGCTCTTTGCGGCCTTTGGTCCACGTGTCCGGGGGCAGCCAGCAATGTTGCCGCCCCATCGTCGAGATGTAATCCGGCTCCAGACGTCCTCCGAGGGCGGAGTGTAAAGAGTGGGGCCGTTGCTGTCGGCGACAGCTGAAGGAGCCAACCTCGTGTCCAGAACTCGACTGGCATACCTACGTACTGACCCTCCTCTGTCGGCTGTGTGTACTTCCCCCCACCGCCAGCGGCACCCAGCAGCGTGGGCCGCTCGACAAACCCTCAGTAGTTCGGATTTCGTATCCTCCGCACAGGCCCAGCAAGGCAGATGCAGGGCCCCGACCGGTTTTCGGTCGGGGCCTTCGCCGTGTACCAATCGTCGTTCAACGGAATGAGGTGCAATGCCGCCCGTGGTGGGGTGAAGAGCACGCCGCCGTCCGGCGGGTCACGAGGCAGTAAGGTGGGTGAGTGGGGTCGGTGAGATTTCTGTTTCCACGTTTGACGAGGTTGGGGAAGCAGCGAGGAGGGCCTTGGCCCGGCGTTCCAAGGACTCGATCCGGGGGACGACCGAAGTGACCATGCGCACCGTGACGGCCACATCGCGGCCAGGGGCACGGAGCAAGCGCGAATAGCCCACGACCGTCTTCATCACCGTTCCGAACTCGGCGATGTGGGTGGCTCCCTCCCTGGTGTTTTCCGCCATTTCGATGATCTGTTGGAGGAAATGGACGCTGTCCTCGTCACGTTCCTCTGGGGTAAGAGACTCGACGATGTCGAACAGCGCGTGCATGCCAGTTTCGATGACCGACATGCGCTCGGAGAAGGCCTCGCTGCTCGACCGGAGATTGCTGGCCGGCTCCGCGACGGCTTTCGAGAATCTTCCGACGACCGCGAGCCGGGCACTCGCCGGGGCTTGGGCCTCGGCGGCTTCATTCATCTCAGGCGTGTATTCCTCCGCCACCGACGCCATCCTCACGAGTGCCTCTCCCATGGCTTCGATGTCCTGAACGACAGACTCCATCTGTTCCTCGGCATGTGCCAGCCGGTCGACGACGCCTGGCGCGTCGTCTTCGTCCCCTTCGTCTCCGCCGACTGCCGCTTCCTGCCGGGAGGGCGTCACACCGACGTGGGTGACGGATCGGAATCCTCGGGCGAGGCCCTCGCTGAGGACGCGGCTGAGCTGATCGCGTGCCTCGTGCAGGCTGGACTCGGTTCGCCGGAACCGGATAGTCCTCAACTGGGCGATGTCGAAGGGCAGTTTGCCGCTCTCGCCAATGAGGATCACCGGCTTTCCCGTGCCATTGCGGTAACCCAACTCGTACATCACGTTGGGGTTGCCGGCGCTGACATCGGCGATCACGATGTCGTCCGTCTGGAGCCGCTGGTGGATCTGGTCGGTGATCTCACCGGTGTCCGCAATGGCGTCGGCACGCAGCGGGAGCAGTCCATGCTCGTGGCAAGCTGCACGGACGACTTCGTCGTAGACACGCAGCGACTCTTCGTACAGGTCGCGCTTCGCGGTGCCGCGCTCCGCGTACTTGTCACCGATAGGGCCGATCACGAAGCAACTGGGCACGTTGCCTCGCTGCGGGTCGTCCGAGGCTGCGTCGGTCGCTGTGCTCACTGGCCGTCCTCCTGCTCGTAAAGGGCGTGATTCGTCAGAGCAGTCGACTCGGCACCGGTCTCGATGTCTGACGCGTAGACGGGCAGGTTCTCCACGCCCAGGGCCTGCATGAGCGAGGCGGTCGGAATGCGGTACTGGTGCCCGAGACGCACCACCCGGCAGGGGAAACGGCCCAGGTGGATCAGCCGGTACGCGGTGGCCGGACACACAGCGAAGGCCCTGGCGGCGGTCTTCAAATCGACGCTCAGCGGAAGGTCGAACGCTTCTGCAAAGGTGAGGGTACGGGCAGTGCTACGGCTCATCTCGGGCTCCTGTCGGGTGGAGGGCCAGGGTGCCGATACGGCGCCCTGGGCGGGGACGGCGGGCGCGGTGGACGATGTCCCGCAGGCCCATGCCTTCGGCCAGTGCACCGAGGCGTTCTCCCTCGATCCGCTCTTTGGACGCCGAGAAGCGGATCGGAGCGGCGAGTCCTTCGGCACGGTCGGGAGGCGTGATGTGCACGACCCAGGGGGACGCCAAGGCATCCCAGGACAGCAGCACGTTGTGTTGCGGCAGCGCTGCGGGGTCGGGGACACAGCGTTCAGGCAGGGTCCTGCGAGCGAAACCCCACGCTCGGCTTGCAGCCGCCCGCATCAAGGCCTCACCGGCACCGGCGACCAGCGGATCCACTGTGTGGACGCCTTCCAGCAAGCCGACTACGGATTCGGCCTCTAGGTCGAACCGGTCGGCAGGAAGACGCGAAGAGATGCGGCTCACGGTACGGCGAAGCCTCGGGACAGCGAACCAGACGAGCAGGAAGGCCGAGGAGCCGCCGAAGCCCGGATCCGTGGCCGCCTCGCCCATGATGTCGCCCCAGATTCTCTGGGCCTCCGCCTCGCGGCGCGACGGCCCATGAACCAGTGCTCTGGCTTCCAGCAGTGTGCGGGCCGTGGTCGGGGCGCCTTTGCGGGCGCCGTGGGGGCCCATGTGGGTCTCTACATGGACATCGATGTTGTCGAACAGGCTGTTGTACTTCAGCAGGGTCATGCGCTTCTCCTCTGTCGTTCAGGGGCCGACGCGCCGGAGGAGCAGCGGCAGCCTGACGAGGGCGCGCCCTCATCAGGCTGAAGGAGGACCGCAAGATGGTCGACCGTCGTGTGCGAGCGCTCGGCAAGTACGACGAGTCGGTCAATGAGGTTCTCCAGTTGCGCCAGGACCTTGAGCAGGGGGGAGTCCTGGCGCGGGGACGTGGCAGTGGATGAGCCCCGGAGTGTCGCGGGCGTGGGGAGCGATGTGTAGATCGTGATTTGCTGGGCCGTCGCTCCGTAGAGAGCGGTGCCCCAACCCACATGCTGCCCGCGCGGGACAGGTGGGTTGTTGTCCCCGTCCGGAAGATCGGGGAGGTTCGAGGCAGTGCTCACGGGCGGTCCGGGCCCTGTCGGGGCACCGCGTGATGGTGAAAGTCGCCCATGTTGCAGTCCATGACGGCGACGCCGAACTCCACGTGCTGGAGTCGTGTTTCACCCGACCGCGGCACGGTAGGAACGGATTCGGCGGCCTTCTCCGTCGGCTCCAGCTCGGGAGCGGGCTGCGCATCGGAGCGGGACAGCAGTTCACCGGACGGTGACGGTACATAGATCCAGGCGGTCTGCGCGAAGTTCTTCCCTTCGGTCTCGGCCAGAACCTCGGCGAAACGGGTGGGCGGAAGGGCGCAGTAATCGCCGACGACCACTGTGCGGTAGACGGTGTCCGAGACGATCAGGACGAGGGGCGTGGCGTGTGCGTCCGCGCGGGCCAGCCAGTTGCGCGCGGGCACGGAGTCTAGGAGGCGATGGGTCTCACTGCGAGGTGCGGCGTTGCCATCACCCGGCAGGCCTGGGCTGCGGGGCACCGAGCCGATGTGGATGCTCATTCGCAATCTGATGTGGGGTCCGGGCCCTGCGTTGTTTTCCAGCAGGAGCGTGTTCAACACGTCCGCCAACGGGCTGATGGCAAATGGAACCAGGGACGGGTCAAATCCGAAAGCGAGGCCGTCTCCAGAATGGCTCTCGAATTCGCGACGCATTTCTTTCAGTCCGGCCAGTTCGAGTCCACCGTGAACGATTTCCGTGAGGGCCCTGCTGAGTCGAGCGTGCTGGATGGACGGCAGTCGGGTCGAATCCTTCACGTCCACGGCCAAGAGACCGAAGTACGGCGGCAACGGGTGGCTTTCAGGCATGGCTGACCGGAATGGTTCGGGCATGACGGAAGTTCCCTCCAGGATGCGTCTGCGTGGTGCGAGGAAGTCCCACGATCGGCGATCGACGGCCCCGGTGTGCGGCAGAATTTCCGCTGGGCCCCGGACACCGGCCCGTCTCTCACTCTTCGCTGCGAGCCAGTTCCTTCAGCACGGCTTCGTCTGTGATGTCGACGACGGGCCATCGCACCGACAGCACACGGCGTCGCTCCAGTTCGGCGAAAGCGTCGCGTAGCGTCCGGGACGTGACACCCAGGGCGTGCGCCAGCACCTTCTGTGGAATTCCCGCCACCAGGGGGGCGCCGGCGGTGCGGACCAGGTCGAGCAGTAGTCGGCTCAGCCCGCGTATCACACCGAAGCTCCGCAGGCCCGCTCGTACATTGGAAGTCCGGTGCAGGTCCTGTGCGTGCAGGATCATGCCGACCTGGATTTCCTTGTGTGCCGTGACCGCGGCGAGAAACAGATCGCTCGGGACGGCACGCACGATAGTGCGGCAGACTGCGGTGACATTTGCATTGCGTGGCTCGCCGGAGAGGGCCGAAGTTTCCCCCAAAAGCTGGCCCCGCCCACGGAGTTCGAGGAAGGTGCTCGAACCGTCTGCATGCGGATCGGTTACCAGCGCCCACCCTTCGAGCACGCGCAGAACGCTTTCACTCGGACTTCCCTTCAGAAGCATCGGCTGTCTTGCCAGGTAGGGACGGGTCGTCCCGTGGGCGAATACCTTCTCCCAGTGGCGATCAACATCCATTGGTTTCCCCTCCGAAGGTCTGCTTCTCCCGACGGAACCAAAACGGTCGCCCGTCGTTCGGAAAATGATGGAGTCCCCGCCGCCCCTCACAACAGGGGGCACGGGCGCGGGTATCCGCGCTCTCGCACACCACATCGTTTTCGAGTGCTTCCGCGAGCCCTCGGAGTTCCGTTGCGGCCGGGAGCGTCATCCGGCTGCCCGGGGCAGGTGTCAGCCCTGCCCTTACCCTTTTCACTGAGCACAAGGGGAGCCGGGGGCCTCTGACTTGCGAAAGGCGCCCCGGTCGATTTTGGTTGGGCGGGGAGTTCGGGCCTCCAGCGTTTGTGTGTGTGTTGGGGGGACAAAGCCTCTTCGGCTGGCAGCTGAAGGCGGGCCACACCGCCTCAAAAACCAGCCCAGCGGCCGGAGCAGCGGTATCCGCAAGAGAGCAGCCCGGTCCGGTTGTTGGGAAACAACGAAGGCTGCTGCCGCGCAAGAATCCTGGCAAATCAGCGAGGGCCGCTACCCCGGCTATGGGGTAGCGGCCCTCGCAGTAGTTCTGACGTCAGGTCAGGGAATCTGTCCGGCGGTGCTCACTCGGTGCACAAGGGGGTGGAAAGCAAGCGGTGGCAGTGAGAACTGGTGAGAGGTGTTCTCGCAGGTCAGCGCTTCTTTGTGAGCCCTCCGCCCAAATGGCCGGACTCTGCGGTTTAGATGTCGAAGTACAGCTCGAACTCGTGCGGGTGCGGGCGGAGTTGGATCGGGGCGATTTCGTTGGTGCGCTTGTAGTCGATCCACGTCTCGATCAGGTCCGACGTGAACACGCCGCCCGCCTGGAGGTACTCGTTGTCCGCCTCCAGGGCGTCGAGGACCGCCGGGAGGGAGGTGGGGACCTGGGCCACGTCCGCGTGCTCCTCCGGGGCCAGTTCGTAGAGGTCCTTGTCGATCGGCTCGGCCGGCTCGATCTTGTTCTTGATGCCGTCCAGGCCCGCGAGGAGCAGGGCCGAGAAGGCCAGGTATGGGTTGGACGACGGGTCCGGGGCGCGGAATTCGACGCGCTTGGCCTTCGGGTTGGAGCCCGTGATCGGGATACGCATCGCCGCCGAGCGGTTGCGCTGCGAGTAGACCAGGTTGACCGGGGCCTCGAAGCCGGGGACCAGGCGGTGGTACGAGTTCACCGTCGGGTTCGTGAACGCCAGCAGCGAGGGGGCGTGCCTGAGGATGCCGCCGATGTAGTAGCGGGCGGTGTCCGACAGGCCCGCGTAACCCTGCTCGTCGTAGAACAGCGGGTCGCCGCCGGCCCACAGGGACTGGTGGACGTGCATGCCGGAGCCGTTGTCGCCGAAGATCGGCTTGGGCATGAAGGTCGCGGTCTTGTTGTTGCGCCAGGCGACGTTCTTCACGATGTACTTGAAGAGCATCAGGTCGTCGGCCGCGGCGAGCAGCGTGTTGAACTTGTAGTTGATCTCGGCCTGGCCGGCGGTGCCGACCTCGTGGTGCTGGCGCTCGACGTCGATGCCGACGCCGTCCAGCTCCAGGGAGATCTCCGCGCGCAGGTCGGCGAAGTGGTCGACCGGCGGGGTCGGGAAGTAGCCGCCCTTGTAACGGACCTTGTAGCCGCGGTTGTCCTCGGTCGAGCCCGTGTTCCAGGCGCCGGCCTCGGAGTCGATGTGGTAGAAGCTCTCGTTCGACGTCGTGTTGAAGCGCACGTTGTCGAAGACGTAGAACTCGGCCTCCGGGCCGAAGTACGCGGTGTCCGCGATGCCGGTGGAGGCGAGGTACGTCTCCGCCTTCTTGGCGATGTTGCGCGGGTCGCGGCTGTACTGCTCACCCGTGATCGGGTCGTGGATGAAGAAGTTGATGTTCACCGTCTTGTCGCGACGGAAGGGGTCCACCCGAGCGGTCGACAGGTCCGCGCGAAGCGCCATGTCCGACTCGTGGATCGCCTGGAAACCGCGGATCGACGAACCGTCGAAAGCAAGCTCGTCATCCGGGTCGAACGCCTTCGCCGGGATCGTGAAGTGCTGCATCACGCCAGGCAGGTCGCAGAACCGGACGTCTACGAACTTCACGTCCTCGTCAGCGATGAACTTCCTGGCGTCGTCGGCGTTCTGGAACATCCAGCTCCTCCTCCTCCCGTCCCCGGGGAGGGGCGGGGGTTTATCGCTACTGGTCGTGCGGCCAGTGCGGTGGCACACGCAGGACCCGACCATAGGTATGCGGGATTTCTCAAGCATGACCCATTTGTTTCGCCGAAGTTAACCGGCCAGGGTGTGCCGCGTTCCACAGACCGGCCACGGCGGCCTGAAACAGCCCTGCCCTCGGCGGAGCGCGGCGGGCCGTCCACGCCCGCACCTCTTGTCTCTCTTGTACCCCGGGACCTGGTGTGCGTACCCCCGAGCAGTACCGTGGTCGGGTGGACAACAGGCAAGCAATCGGATCGTGGCTCTCCGGGCCCCGCGCGACGGCCGAGGAGATGGGCACGGACTTCGGGTACCGGGGCGAGCGCCTCGGGCTGCCGAAGGAAGGGCCCGGTTCCGCCGCCCCCGCCGGGCGGCGTTTCGGCGCGCTCTTCCTCGACTGGGCGCTGTGCATGCTGATCGCGTACGGGCTCTTCGCTCAGAACGCCCAGTCCGCCTCCAACTACGCCCTCGGCGTTCTCCTCGTACTGAACATCCTCACGGTCGGCACCGTCGGCTGCACCCCCGGCAAGCGCCTCTTCGGGCTGCGGGTCATCTCCGAGAACCGCGAGCGGCTCGGCTTCGGATGGGCCGTGGTCCGCAGCGCGCTGCTCTGCCTCGCCCTGCCCGCCCTCATCTGGGACCGCGACGGGCGCGGGCTGCACGACCGGCTCGGGCGAGCCGTCCAGGTCAGGATCTAGCAGAAGAAGCCCCCGGGGGCACCAGGACATAGGAGAGGGGGGGGGCGGGGCCCGACCAGCCGTGGCACCCCCGCCGCACGCAGAAACCCACGCACTATGCGCACCCCCACAACCCACCCACGCCACGCACGCCTCCC